>DAOVEE010000038.1 GCA_030669135.1 Candidatus Bathyarchaeota archaeon
GACCGCCTCGACCTCGTCAGGACCATGAGGTATGGCTTCGGCGCCCTCAGCCAGAGCCTCGGCGGCTGGATGCAGTGGGTAAACAGCCCGGAGGTCATGAGCCAGTTCACCCAGGAGGAGCTCCAGGAGATGAGCGACACCGTCCTCGATCTGGTCACCAAGTTCGTCGAGTACGACCGAGACATCACCGATTTTGGCATGAAGAAGGGCCTCGGCAAGCAGCGCGAGGAAGAGCCCAGCCGCTTCATAATATAAATCTGACCAGCAGCGGACCTAGGCTAGCCTGTCGCCTGCTCCCTTGCCGCCGCTGCCCTGGTAGATCTCCAAGACTCTGCAGACCACCGCGGATCTGCCCGGAAACGGCTTCTCACGCTCCGTCGCCAACTTATGCGCCTTGACGTACAGCGGCCCCTCCGTCACTTCCTCGGCCATGCACTTGATCTGATAGCTCCCGCCCTTGCCGTAGCACACGAAACATACGCGGCCGTTATCTTTTATGTTCGCGAGGGTCTTGTTGAGGTAGTTGTTTACTACGCAGAGAGTCTCGTCGTCCTCCCACCACCAGATACCGACGTAGATGACGTTGGGGACGCCCTCCCCGTTCACCGTCGCCATGGGGATCACCCTTTGGGCGGTGAACGCCTCCCTGATGTTCTCGGGCACCTTAACCATTCAAATCACACCCTAAGGGGCGCCTGCGACGCTTATTAAACCAGACTACCGATATTCCTCCATGAAGCATCATAGGGATGAAAAGCCATGGACACTGTGAATCTGCACAGGGAAGCCGTGGTCGTGGACACCCACTGCGACACCCTGAAGTGTCTCCTACCCGCGTTCACGCGTCCCCGGGACTCCATGTGGGACGACAGAAGCGACATCGGGATGGGAGTCAGAAGCAACCTCGGCCACGTAGACGTCCCGCGTCTCCTTGAGGGAGGGGTGGACTGCCAAGTCTTCGCGGTCTCCAGCGAGCGCAGCAGAACCCCCACGCACCCCCTCAGGACCGCCCTGGATATGATCGACAGGTTCTACAGGGAATGCGAGAGCTGCGGCTCCCTCACTCCGGTAACGAGCAGTGACGAGGTGCTGGACGCTAAGAGGGAGGGCATAGTAGCCGGGTTGCTGAGCATCGAGGGGGCCGACGTGATCGAGGGCAGGATAGAGATGCTCCGCGTCTTCCACAGGCTAGGCGTCAGGATGGTGGGGCTTGTCCACAGCCTACGGAACCAGCTGGCCGACGGAGTCACGGACAGGCGCACGGGCGGCGGCCTCAGCGAGCTCGGTGCCCAGGCCGTCGAGGAGCTGGACCGGCTCGGAATGATCATCGACGTGAGCCACATCAACGACGAGGGCTTCTGGGACGTCCTCGACCTCGCCAAACACCCCGTCATCGCGAGCCACAGCAACAGCCGCGCCGTCTGCAGCCACCCCCGGAACATGACGGACGAGATGATCGTGGCGCTCGCCGAGAACGGCGGCGCCATGGGGATGAACTTCGCCCCAAGCTTCGTGCACCCCGAGCTGGCTACGCTGCAGGGCGTGGTGGACCACATCGACCACATCGTCGAGCTTGTAGGTCCTGACCACGTGGGCCTCGGCAGCGACTTCGACGGCATCCCCTACACCCCGGTCGGCCTAGAGGACGCCACCAAGATGCCGGGGATAACCGAGGAACTGGTGAACCGGGAGTACAGCGAATTGGATATAAAGAAGATATTGGGCGGGAACCACCTGAGGCTGATGAAGAAGGTGGTGGGCTAGAGGAGGATGCTCTCCCAGCGGAGCCCGCCGCAGCCGCAGCTCTCGTCGTCAGGGTCCATAGCCTTCAGGACGTTGAGTATCGCCTCGGCTGACGGCCTGCTCCACCGTTTCTGGAAGTCGCTGAACGCGGTGGAGCCCTCCCACCGCGGGTCGACGAGGCCCTCACCGTAGTTAGAAACCAGCTCCAGGGCCGCGTAGCAGGCCCCTATCTCCCGCGCGAAAAAGACCTCGGGCACCAGGTTCATCGTCACTACGTCGATGCCCATGTTCTGCCACCTGAGCCTGATCTCGGCGGGGCTCTCCAGCCGCGGCCCCTCGGCCACACCCACTATGCCCCGCTTGAAGACACGGGGGAACCCGGCGTCCACGCACGCGTCCACGAGCAGCCCGCTGAGGGAGGGGCAGAGCGGCTGGTGTAGCCTGTAGCTGAACCTGGGCACGTCCAGCCCCTTGTCCCGGAGGCTCACCATGAGCATCTGGGGCCGCTTGGTGGTGAAGTCCACGAAGTCGTCGGGGACCACGGCGTCCCCCGGGTCCAGGAGCCTGTTGGTGGAGCCGCAGAGCGCCGTTCCTATGATCTTCTTGACCCCTGCCTTCCAGAGCACGTAGAAGACGCGTTCACCGCTGCTGTCCGGCTCCGTGTTCCTTATCTCGCGGGTTATCCCGTGGAAGCCGACGTACAGGAACTCCTTTCCGTCGACCTTCCCGTGGGTGAAGGGCGCTGTGGGGCCGAAGGGCGTCTCGAAAACCAAGTCATCTGCAATGACTTTGACGCCTTCGTAGCCGCGGGGGAACCCCGACCCTATGGTGGTGGAGCCCCCGAGGACCGCGATCTTAACCTTTGGTATCTCAGCCATGGGCAAAATCATGTCTTCAAGGGTTAAAACGGTTGCCCGGGCCACTCCGAATGCACTAAAACGTGGTCCATGGACCCGTAAAATCAATAGTTTATACCCAAAATAGAATTATATACTAGAACATACGCCCACTATACTTGATTCTATAGTAAATATAGACGAAAGATATATATACGTGAAAGGTGCTGTATCGCTGCTCTGTACGCTAATTAATATTCCGATGAGATTCGGAGTATTCCTAGCGCATCAGTCTCAAAAAAAGGTGCATATGATATGATATATAAACCCAATACACGACAGGGTAGCGAGGATGTTTGCCCGGAGTGTGGAAGCAGGCACGTAATTATTGACGGTGGCTCCGGGGAGAGGATTTGCGGCGCATGCGGCCTCGTCATGGCTGACACCATGATCAACGAGGGCCCCGAGTGGAGGGCCTTCAGCCAGGACGAGCGGGACAGCCGCAGCCGCGTAGGGATGCCCCTCAGCTTCAGCGTCCACGACAAGGGCCTCAGCACGATGATAGGCCAGGTGGGCAAGGACGCGTTCGGCAGAACCATCCCGACAAGCACGATGTTCCAGATGCTTAGGCTCAAGAAGTGGCACATCAGGTCAAGCTATCAATCCAGCGTAGACAGGAACCTGAGCCACGCCATGACCGAGCTCAGCAGGCTATGCGATAAGCTCCACATACCCAAGCCGGTGAAGGAGCGCGCCGCCGTCATCTACAGGAAGGCCCTCGAAAAGGGACTTGTCCGCGGACGCAGCATAAGCGCCATCTCGGCAGCCAGCCTCTACGCCGCATGCAGGGTCACAAGCACGCCCAGGACCCTACGCGAACTCGGCAAGGTCAGCACAATCGACAAGAAGGACCTGGCCCGCTGCTACAGACTCCTCCTACGGGAGCTGAACCTGAGCATGCCCATCCCCAAGGCCCAGTACAGGGTGCCCAAGATCGCGGCCAAGGTAAACATCAGCGAGAACACCCAGCAGACAGCCGTGAACATCCTCAGGAAGGCCGAGGAGATGAAGACCACCGCCGGCAAGGACCCCATGGGGCTCGCCGCAGCCGCCCTCTACATCGCCTGCGTCATGAACGAGGAGAAGCGGACCCAGAAGATGATCGCGGACGCCGCCGGCGTCACCGAGGTCACAATCAGGAACCGCTACAAGGGCCTCAAGGAATCCCTACACCTCGAGCTATAGGCTCGACCCCATTTTTGAAACGTTTTTAAAACCAGATGCATTCCTTTCGGGCATCTGGTGCCGCACATGAGTGAACCCGTAGACTACTTGACCGAGGAGACCTACCGCCCCGAGTGGCTGGAGGACGGGGTAACCGAGCAGACCCTCGACGCGGTCGTCGAGAAGAAGCCTGTGCTGGTGAAGCTGGGCAAGGAGCTGTCCGAGTATGAGCGCTACTACATGGTGGGCAGCGGTGGAAGCTACAGCGTCCAGCTACCCATCGAGTACCTCGCAGACAAATACACCAAGGTCCCTGTGAAGGCGTACAGCGGCTGGGAGTTCCTGGAGCAGCGGCCTGCAGCCGTCGACGAGGACGCCGTCATCGTATTCATCAGTCAGAGCGGGAAGACCAAGGAGATCGTGGAGGCGCTGGAGTGGTGCATGGAGAGGGGCGCCGTCACCGTGGGCCTCACACAGAACACTGACTCCGTCATTAACGGCAAGGCGTCCCACGGGTTCGGGTGGGACGCCCGCGGCGTCACCTTGGGCAAGCTGGGCAGCCTGTACATACTGTTCGGCTCGATATTCAGGGAGAAGGGCTACGAGGTGGGTGCAAGGATGGTGGCCGCCGTCACCAGGCTCCCCGCGATACTGCCCAAGATGATCCCCGAAGCCAAGGAAGCCGCGAGAAGGCACGGACTCGAGCTCAAAGACCATGACGAGATGTTCATGCTGGGAGGAGGAATAAACTGGGGCCTCACCTACCAGTACGGCTTCTGCACGTTGATGGAGATGTGCTGGATCCACGGCACCGCCATCGACTACAGCGAGTTCAGGCACGGCGCCCTGGAGCTGTTCACAGAGGGAACGGCAGCCATATTCCTCCGCGGCAGAGGAGGCCAGCGGGGGCTCGAGGATACGATCATAGAGTTCAGCAGGGGCAACGGCGTCAAGTGCATCGAGTACGACTCCCAGGGCCTCGACGTAGACAACCTGACGACGCCTTTCGCCCTCTTCATCGAGCTGGAGTGGCTCAGCTACTATCTGAGCCTCGCGAGGAACCGCAGGATGGGCGCCTGGCGGTTCTACGACAAGGTAAAGTTCTAGCTATTCGCCGCCGTACTTCATGGCGAGGCCGTCGATGTAGCCGAGGGTCTCCTGGCTGAAGCTTTTCAGCCCTCGCCTCTTAGCAGCCTCGTCGTATGCCCTAATGAAGCCGAAGGGGTCTCCGACGGTCTCCAGGAGCCTCTCCTTGCCCAGGGCCTCTATTATGTTCTTCGCCATGTAGTGCCCAGTCGGGTGCCCTGCCTTCGGTGGGGTCATGCGGAGCATCTTCGAGAGTTCGCCTACGTCCTCGTTGATCGCAATCCTCCGTATGAGTCTGTCCATCTCCTGTATCACCCAGGGGGAGTCCGCGACATGTTCTTCGCGCGACGGGTAGCCTAGGGTGAATATCTGGTCGGCTATCCCCTCCTCGTTGAGCTGCCTGAGGGTCCACATGATGTCTCTGTCGTTGGCCTCCACCTTCTCAGGGTCGTACACGTAGAACCGTCGGGCGACGCTGTGGAACAGCTCGTGGGCGAGGAGGTCACCGAAGTCTGTTCCAAGGCTCAATGCGAAAAGTGGGTCGATCACGATGGTCTCGTAGCCCCTGCCGTCCATGTCGAACACAGCGAACGCCACGATGGGGCTTCCCTCCACATCGGATGGAAGCCATTCCCCAGCCTTCGAGACGGGGCCTTCGATGAAGTCCTCACTCTCCCCGAGGTTGGTAACCCAGGCCTCAAGCTCTTGTCTCCGCTCAGCCACGTCGACGTAGTGTTTGACGTACCAGTTGCCTCTGCTCACGGCTTTCTTCCTGGCGGCCTCCGATGAGGGCTTGTATGCTAATCTGTACTTCTCTTTGAAGAAGTTGGGTTTGAACTCGCTGGATAAAGCAACATAGCCAGGAGAGTCCAGCAGCTCATCCCACTGATGCTTCGGGGGCTCCTTGTCGGCTTGGAGCACATCCACTATCCTCCAGAAAGCGCTCATCCCGCCGAACTCGAATACTGGATCCATGTCCATCCGCCCTGCGTTACCCGCCCCAAGCGCCTAAACGTGTACAGATGTTCCTAGCAGCCTCATGACCCTTTAAAATGGCTTTTTGTATGGGCTCGCCCCACAGTCTAGCGCAGAGAAAGCCCGCGATGTAGCCGTCCCCCGCACCTAACGTGTCCACGACCTCAACGGATGAGGCCTCGCCGCGGTACAGTTCCTCGCCGTCGTAGACCATTGACCCATGCTCCCCGAGGGTCATAACTACTAGCCCCGGCGTTTTCTCTTTCAGCTCCCGTATCTTGTCCTCCGGATCGACGCCGTCACGGATGAGGCCGCCCCCGGAGAAGAAACTGTAGTTCAGGCTGGGCATTATCTCCGTCCTCGGGTCGTCGAGCTGGGAGGAGAAGTCGCAGCTCAGCTTAACTCCTTGGCTCTCCCTCATCCACTCGGCGTGCTCCCTTCCGAAGCCCCACACTGTGAAGTGGACGAGATCGTACCTCGAGACATCCGGGAGGCTCTCTCTTGGCAGCACCGCGTTCATCTGCACTCCCTCACGGTAGTCGGCGAAGACGCGTTCACCGTCCCTCACGAGTATGGTGGTGACAGCCGTCTCGCCCTCCCTCCTAAGCAGCAGCGATGTGTCCAGCCCCTCTGCCTGTATCTGGTTGAACATGAAGTCGCCTTCGCCGTCTGTGCCCAACACGCCGACGTAGTCAGCCTCGACGCCGGGCAGCCTGGAGGCGTAGACGGCGACGTTGAGAGCGTTACCGCCGGGGAACCTTTTCCCAAGCTCCACGTAGTGGTCCACGCAGTTGTCCCCAACTGCCAGCAGCCTCAACCCTTTCACCCAGTCTTATACTAGGGTTAGCAGGATGCCTATATGGTGTGTGATTTGGAAAATTAGGCAGAGTCACCGCCCACTTTTACCATTAAAGTAATAATACGGATAAAACCTAACAATCCACAAGAGATGAGGATCGCAGTCATAGCCGACGACCTTACAGGAGCCCTCGACACAGGCGTCCAGTTCCGACAATGGGGCTACACGGTTCAGCTCACAGAGGCCCCAGAACATAGCTCCGCCGAAGTAACCATCACCAACACAGATACACGTAACAAGACCCCCGAAAAAGCCTACCAGACCACATACGATGTAGCCATGAAACTCCGAGACCACGACATCATCTACAAGAAAACCGACAGCACCCTCAGAGGAAACCCCGGACCCGAACTCCAAGCCGTACTCGACGCCACCGGTGAAACACAAGCCATACTCACACCCACCTACCCGCCCACCCAGCGCAGAGTCAAAGACGGCCACCTCTACGTCGCAGAGAAACCCATCACAGAAACCGAGTACATCCATGAATACCGCCGAAAAACCAGCAACATACAAGAGATACTGGACACGGAAACACCGATACATAGCGTCAAGACCCCCGCGAACATTCCGAAGACAGGCATAACCGTGATCGACTCCGAGACCGAGAAAGACCTACAGAGAATAGCCGCCAAACACACCCGAATAATGGCGGGCTCAGCGGGACTAGCCGACGCCCTATGCCAGACACTCAGAAGCCCCCCACCAGTGCTAACAGTCATCGGAAGCACGCGGACGGAAACGAGACGACAGGCAGAACTACTCTGTGAAAGGCTGGGCGCGGTTTCAATCACCTTGAACGTCGTTAAAGCACTAAGCCATACTCTTCAAAAAGAAGCAGTGCAAACGGCGAAAAACGCACTAAATAAGGGACACGACGTAATACTCACCTCAGCCCCCACCCCAGAGATCATAGAACAAACGCGGGCAGAAGCCAAACGGCTAAACATTACGCACCAGGAACTCGAAGCTTGCATCACAACAGCTCTAGCGGAGGCAACGGAAAGCCTCCTGACCCAGAGCCTGTCAGGCATAGTCATCACAGGCGGCGCAACCGCCCTTGCCGTCACCGAGAAACTCGGAACCAGAAACATCGAAATCCTAGACGAGGTTCAACCCGGAGTACCGGTCCTCAGACTAGACCACCTCCCAGCTGTAACCAAGGCAGGGGGATTCGGCCAACCAGACACCCTCATCCAAGCTACACAGTACCTCAAGAGGAAACACAGATGAAACCCATGATAGCCATCACCCTCGGAGATCCCGCAGGCATAGGACCAGAGATAATCGCAAAAACCTTGGCAGACCCAGAGACATACGGGATCTGTAACCCGCTGGTGGTCGGCGAGAGCCACGCCATGCAGATGGGAATAGAGGTAGCCAGACAGAGCCTCAATATAAATCCTATAGAGGAACCCGAGGAGGCCATATTCAGCCACGGAACCATCGACCTCATAGACCTCAAAAACCTCGACCAGACGAAGATCGAGATGGGTAAGCCTGCAGCCATGACCGGGGCGGCCAGCGTCCAGTACGTCATCCACGCAGCGGATCTAGCGTTAGCGGGAAAAGTGGACGCCATAGTAACGGCGCCACTCAACAAGGAAGCCATGCACATGGGCGGATACAACTATCCTGGACACACGGAGCTACTGGCCGAGAAGTCGGGCACTAGCGAGTACGCCATGATGCTCGCCACGGGAAACCTCAGAGTAGTCCACGCCACCACCCATATACCATTCAGAGAAATCTCGGATCACCTCACCACGGAACGAATACTCAGTGCTATTCACATCGCACAGGATGCATGCCTGAGCCTAGGCATAGAGAACCCAAGAATGGCGGTGGCTGGTCTCAACCCACACAGCGGAGACGGCGGTATTTTCGGGGACGAAGAAGAACGTGTTATCAATCCCGCCATCATGAAAGCGGTAGATGAGGGCTTAAACGTGGATGGACCCGTGCCGGCTGACACGGTGTTCGGCAAAGCCGCCGGCGGACAGTACGACATCGTGGTCGCTCTCTACCACGACCAGGGCCACATACCGGTCAAGCTCCTGGGCATGAAATACGATGAATCCACAGGCAGATGGGAGAGCGTCAGCGGCGTAAACATAACCCTCGGCCTCAGCTTCATACGGACCTCGGTGGACCACGGCACCGCCTACGGCAAGGCAGGAAGAAGAGAGGGAACCGCCAACCCGGAGAGCCTCAAGGAAGCCATCCGCTACGCCGTCCAGATGGCAGAGGCACGAAAAAACCAATAAGCCCACATGACTCCATCAAGCCATGCAGCTCCCAAAGATGGCTAAAGTCAGACAGATATTCGATCAACCTGAAATCAGAGACATACCCGCAAAGATAAAAGAAGAGCTAGAAAAGAAACGCCTGAAAGACCGGGTGAAACCCGGGCAGCGGATCGCCGTAACCGCTGGGAGCAGGGGAATCGCGAACATACCCTTGATTCTTAAAACCGTAGTCGCCGAACTCAGAGACGTTGGAGCAGAGCCTTTTCTAGTAACCGCCATGGGGAGCCACGGAGGAGCCACCCCCGAAGGCCAGATCCAAGTGCTCCACAGCCTCGGCGTGACAGAGGAATCAGTGGGGGTACCCATCGAGGCTAGCATGGAGGTAGAGGCTGTCGGGTCCCTCCCAGATGGGGTAGAGATATACCTCAGCCGCGTAGCGTTGAAGGCAGACGGGGTATTCGTCGTGGGCAGAGTAAAGCCCCACACCGACTTCAAGGGAGACATCGAGTCGGGGCTACTCAAGATGATGGCCATAGGGCTCGGCAACCAGAAGGGAGCCGAGATGATCCACTGGCACCGATACGACGGTTATCACCGTATACTGCCTGAGGCGGGTAAACTCATCGCGGAGAAAACCAACATCGTTATGGGGCTGGCTCTACTGGAGAACGCCCGCCACGAGACCGCTGAGATATACGCATTATACCCGGAAGAGTTCTACGAGAAAGAAAAACAGCTACTGGAGGCCGCGAAGACCCTTCTTCCAAGGCTCCCCTTCAACGACGTCGATGTATTGGTGGTCGAGGAGATAGGGAAAAACATCAGCGGCGTGGGCATGGACACCAACGTCACGGGCAGGTTCTGGATGCCAGGCGAACACGACCCAAGGGCACCAAACATCAAGAAGATAGCTGTGCTCGACCTCACGGAGGAAACCCACGGTAACGCCATAGGCATCGGGCTAGCGGATTTAACCACCAAGAGAGCCTTCGAGAAGATCGACTACCACCAGACATATGTAAACTGTCTAACCCAGGGAAGCGGCGAGACATGCAAGATACCCCCTTTCCTCGCCAACGACAGGGACGCCATAGCCACCGCCATCAGGATCAGTGGACCCATAAAGCCGGAGGCGGCGCGGGTCATACGCATCAAAAACACTCAGGAACTTGAAACTCTCTATATATCGGAGGCACTCGTCGATGAGCTGAGGGCGAGCCCTGAACTCCAGAAGCGTCTGGTGCTTGTTGAGGAGCCTAGAGAGATGCAGTTCGATGTAATGGGGTATCTGGCTAGATAAACAGCCTCAAGGGTTTCACCCAGGCTTATAGAAGAGTCCGAGAATGTCTATATGGTGATTGTTTGGAGCTAATAGACGCCATAAGAGGTAGGAGGAGCATACGAAGTTTCAAGGATAAGCCGGTCCCCTTGGAGCTGGTCCGGGAGGTGCTGGACTCCGCCAACTACGCTCCCTCGGCTAAACGAGGCGAGCAGTGGAGGTTCACAGTCCTCACCGGAGACGCGAAGGCTCGGTTCCTTGGCTTCTTCGACGAGGAGCTGGACAGGTTCATAGAGGAGCACGGGGTCAAGGAGGCGGGGTCGTCCAAGAACTCGTGCAGGATCATGGATCAAGCCCCGGTGCTGGTCGTCGTCTGGAACAGCGGGGAGTACGGATGGACCACAGCGTGCCCGAGCCTGAGCAAGGGCGAGTTCCTCTACGACCACGGCGACACGGGACGGCTCACGCCGCTACTGAAGATGTTCACCCTGGGCCACGAGTTCATCCCTGACCCCATACACGCCGGGGGCCTCAGGTACCACGGCATGGCGCCCGCCATCAGCCTGCTCGTCAGGGACGGCCTCGTGAAGGCCAAGGCGTACAACCAGCTGGACGCGCTGGGCGGAGCCGTGACGTTCACACGAGCCGAGGGCCTCATCCCCGCTCCGGAGACAGCCCACGCCGTGAAGGCCACCATCGACGAGGCACTACGGTGCAAGGAGACGGGTGAGGAGAAGACGATCCTGACCCTGTTCAGCGGCCACGGCTTCTTCGACATGGCGGCCTACGAGGCATACCTAGGCGGCGGTCTACAGCCCTTCGAGCTCCCCGACGAGAGGATACGGGAGACCGTCGGCAACCTGAAGCGGCTGTACCCCTTCGCGTAGGGGCCCACCCCAATTTTTTCTTGCAGCCAGGTGCAGTTTCACCCGGGTCGTAGAAGGTTGTTAGAGCAAACGATTTAGAGGATACGCGTCCCATATCGCGTAAAGTTGAACCCCAGCGCCCTCAAGCAGGTGGTCAAGGCCCTACTCGTCAAGACCCAGTCAGGTGAGGCTACCCTAGACGAGGTGCGGTCGTCAGTGAACATCACCAGCGAGGCGTTCGACCAAACCTTGGAGGCCATGGTCGGGGACGGAACCATAACCCTCGACGGCGACGCCGTCAAGCTCTCCACGGAGCAGAGGGTGAGGCTAGCCGTGAGGGCGGTCGAGCTCGGCGTCGACTTCCAGACGGTGAGCGTCAGCCTGGGGTGGCTGGAGTTCGAGGAGTTGGCGGCCCATGTCTTCGAGGAGAACGGCTTCAACGTGCTGAGGCGGTACAGGTTCCAGGCCGAGGGGCGGCGGTGGGAGATGGACGTGCTGGCGAGCCGTTACCCCTACATAGTTTGCGCCGAGTGCAAGCACTACACCAAGGGCATGGGGAACAGCACCGCCAGGAACATAGTCGAGACCCACCTAGAGAAAACGGAGGTCTTCAGCAGGCACCTGCCGGGGCAGACGAAGAAGATAGGCGTCCACAGGTGGAGGAACGCGATGGTGATCCCCATCACTCTGACCCTGAGCCCCACGAAGATGAGGATATACAGGAGGGTGCCCAGCGTCTCGGTGCTGGCCCTCACAAGCTTCCTAGCCTCCTTCGAGGGGTACCTGGAGCGGATGGCATACTTCAGGGTGGAACTGCCCGAGTGGAAGCCCAAGCCTAGGCAGACAAGGCTGAGATAGAAACATACCGGCGCTATCCTAGGTATAAAAAAAGAGAGGGAGAAGTTACTTTAGCGCCATGAACTTGGCAAGCTGCTCAGCCTCTACGGATAAGCCCAGCTTCTTCATCGTCGCTTTGGTGGGTATACCCCTGTCGTCCCATCCCCGCTTATCGTAGTAGAAGCCCAGCAGCCTGTCGTACTTCTCCTTGTCCAGGTGCTTGCCGGCCAGCGCGC
>DAOVEE010000197.1 GCA_030669135.1 Candidatus Bathyarchaeota archaeon
TGATCAAGGCGATAGCAGACAGCGGCGCAGAGTTCAAGGGCGAGCTGAGCTTCAGCGGCGTCGTGGATCAGGAAGCCACAGACATCGGCGCCTGGGCCATGATGGAGGAACACAAGTGGCGGAGCCTAGACGGCGTCGTGCTCACCTACAGCTACTGCGGCGACGAGACCAAGCCCATCCCCCTGGGGCTCACAGGCAAGATACTGTACAACGTCGAGGTGAAGGGGAGGGCGGCACACGGCTTCAGGCCCCACCTCGGCGTCAACGCCGTGGAGGACGCCGCCAAGATTATCGCCAACCTGGACCGGCTCAGGCTCGTGAAACACCCGGACTTCGGCACCGGCACCGTCTGTACGCTGAAGACCGAGGGAGGCTACACCAAGTACAGCGTGGTGGTGCCTGAGAGCGCCAGGTTCGAGGTGAACAGGCTGCTGGTGCCGGGGGAGAGCATCCAGTACGCGCTGGACGACATGGAGAGGCTCGTAAAGGAGCTGGGACTCGAATCAACGGTCGAGGTCGGTTTCAAGCCCCCCAAGTACGAGCCCTACACTGCGTCGAAGGACGAGCCGCTGATGAGGACCCTGGACGAGGTGTACCGGGTGGTGATGGGTAGGCCTCCGCTGTACGAGCACGCGTACGGCATCACCAACGCCAACATATTCCAGGGAGAGCAGAGGATAGAGTGCATCCACATCGGCCCCCAGCGGGGGAACGCACACGGCCCCAACGAGCACGTCAAGCTGGAGTGGCTGCCCCCGGTCAGCGAGATGTACGCCAGGATCGCCCTCAGCTACCTCACGTAAAGCTAGGCTTAAAAGCAGCCGAAATGGTATGAGCCAGTGTATCGAAATGAGTGAACAGGTATCCTTCAAGGACTTCAAGAAGCTTGACATACGCATAGGCACCGTCAAGGAGTGCGTCCAGGTGAAAGGCTCGGACAAGCTCTACACATTCCAGGTGGACATGGGAGACGAGGTCCGGCAGATAGTCACGGGCCTGGTCGACTACTACACCGCGGAGGAGCTCACCGGGAAACGCATAGCGGTCGTCATGAACCTGAAGCCGGCCAAGATATTCGGCCAGATGAGCTACGGGATGCTCCTCGCGGCCGAGACAAAGGAAGGCGACCTCGCGCTCCTCACCACGGACAACCCTATCGCCAACGGCGCAAAGATCACCTAATAGTTTTTATCACACCCCCCCGGAGTAATCCTAGATTCTATGACCGACAAGCTATTAATCATCATAGCGACGGGAGACAAGGCCAAGGCGCTCACCGGCCTCATGTACGCCAAGAACGCGTTGAAGCGGGGCTGGCTCGGAGACGTGAAGGTGGTCTACTTCGGCCCCAGCGAGCAGCTCATGGTCGAGGACGCTGACGTCGCCAGCGCCGCAATAGAGGTGGCGAGCCTGGGCGAAGCCTTCGCCTGTAAGGCCATCAGTGATCGTGAGAACATCAGTGAAAAGATCGATGAGATGGGCGTCAAGGTCGAGTACGTGGGCACCATCATCAGCGACTACATCAAACAGGGCTACGTGCCCATGGTGTGGTAAATGATACTGGGGGTAAGCGCCAGCGGCAGACGGGCCCTACGGAACGAAGAAGGCAGGCTACTCTGCGGCGCAACGGAGGAGCTGATCAAGTATGTCCTGGAGAAGACAGGCGAGCCCCACGAGTTCATCAGCCTCAGCGAGAAAAACATACAGCCGTATAGGGGCTGCGTCTGCTGCGCGGGAGACAACCGATGCGTCATCGATGACGACTGGGCTGATATACGTGACAGGATGTACGAGGCCGACGCCGTGGTCTTCGGCGCCCCCAACTACTATGGGTCCATCAATAGCCTGGGTCACGCGTTCCTAGAGCGGACGTTCAGTCTGAGGCACAGGGAGAGGTTCCCGTTGGCTGGCAAGCTAAACGCCATAGTAGCGGTGGGCTCCAACCCTGATCCAGTTGAGACGTACGTCAGGAAGCTCTTCAGGAGCAACTACATGGCGGAGCCCGTGGGCGTCGTGACGGCGAGGGGCCTGAGCCAGTGCTACATGTGCGGCTACGGCGAGAACTGCGCCGCGGGCTCAGTGGTCAACACCAACGGCTTCCTCGACGAGATAAAGGGCTACCACCTGCCCTCCGTGGAGCCTGAGGCATACAGGAAGGCCGACGTGGTGGCCCACCGCCTCGGCGAGATTGTCAGGGCTAACAAGTAGCTACTTTTTCTCTATCGCTACGGCGCAGACCTTGTACTCCGGTATCTTAGCGTCTGGGTCAAGCGCGTTATTGGTGAGCCTATTGGCGGCGGCCTCGGCGTAGTGGAAGGATATGAACACGGTGCCGGGGCGTATGCGGGGAGTCACGTCGGCCTTCAGCTCTATGGAGCCTCTGCGACTTGACACCCGCACCGTGTCCTCTTCCATGATGCCGAGTGCCTCAGCGTCCACTGGGTTGATCTCCATGTACGCCTCGTTCACCTGATCCGTGAGAGTCTCCGAGCGGCGGGTCATGGTACCCGTGTGCCAGTGGAACAGCAGCCGCCCCGTGGTGAGCGTGTAAGGGTAGTTGTCGTCGGGCTCCTCAGCCGGCGGCCTGTACTCCACGGCGTGGAAGACGCCCCGCCCTCTGCTGAACCTTCCCTGGTGCAGTATCCTTGTGCCGGGGTGACCCGCGTCGCGGCACGGCCACCTCAGATCCTCTGACTCTAGCCTGGAGAAGTTCACTCCGCCGTAGATGGGCGCGACGAGGGCCACCTCGTCCATTATCTCCGAGGGGCTACCGTAGCTCATGTCGTAACCCATGCGGCGACTCAGCTCCTGTATTATCCACCAGTCCGGCTTCGAGTCGCCGATGGGCTCCACGGCCTTCCTCACTCTCTGGACCCGCCTATCCGTGGCCGTGTATGTGCCGTCCTTCTCGGCGAAGCTACACGCCGGCAGAACCACGTCCGCCAGCTCGGCGGTCTCGCTCATGAAGATCTCGCTCACCACGAGAAAGCTGAGGCTGCGAAGCTGTTTCTCTGTGTGGTTCAGGTCAGGGTCGCTGAGCATGGGGTTCTCTCCCATCACAAAGATCGCCTTGATCCTTTCGCCGCAATGGTTAACCATCTCCGTGAGGGTCAGGCCG
>DAOVEE010000097.1 GCA_030669135.1 Candidatus Bathyarchaeota archaeon
GAAGCCGCCGATGATCAGCATGACGCCGTACCGCTGGTATCTTTGAGCTGCCTCCTTAGCTTGTCCCAGATCGCGTCGCCGCTGCTCGAGGCTATCAACCTTCATCTGGGAGGCCTCCAGCGAGGCTAGCCTTGCATCTGCCTCCCCCTTCAGCTGGTGGACCTGTTCGGCCTGTCGTCTAGCGTCAGCCAGTCTCTGGGACGCCGCCGATATCTCGGCAAGCAGCTTCTGGGCGTCCTCGGCTGGCAGGTACTCCTCCAATTGGACTTTGAGCTCTTCGACCCTCTTCTTCGCTTCCTCGGCCACAGTTAGGGCCCTCGACGCGTCCTCAACCCTGATGGCGTCTTTATCGACCTGAGTCTTCTCCTCGGCTTTCTCCTTCTCGAGTCCCAGCACCTCGTCCAAGGCGGCGAGCTTCTGCTCCGCCTGTCTGCGTTTCTCCTTTGCCCTAGGCAGCTCCGTCTCTAACTCTCTGATGGCTGCCTCCGCCTTCTCCGCCCTCTCGAGGCTCGCCTTGATCTGCTCTCTTTTAGCCTCCTGTCCCTCTAGGCGTGCCATGTTCTCGTCGATGGATGTCTTGTGCCTCCTCATCTCGGTCAATGCCTTAAGTAACGTGTCCAGGCGGGTGAGCCTCTCGGCGACCGTTTTCTGTTCTTCCTCTATCGTTTGTTGCCGGGTCTCTGCCTCCCGTTTCCTCTTCTCGGCGTCTTCGTAGTCCTCGGCCGCCGTCTTCGCCTCCTGCAGCCTCAGCTCCGTCTGGCTGTGGGTGCGTTCAAGCTCGCCCCGGTCCTTCCTTAGGCTGTCCCGGGCGTCCACGAAGGCCTCCAGGTTGAGTAGGCTGCTCATGGCCTTGATGCGCTCCTGCTTCAGTGAGGCCTCCAGTTTTCCGAGTTCTTTCTGCTCGACGAGGCAGCTGTTTAGGAGGGCGTCGCTGTCGATGCCGTGGAGTATCTCCAGTATCTGGCTGTTGACGCTTCGAGCGCCTGAGGTGACTCTGCTCAGGCCGCCGTCCGGTCTCCGCTTGCTTAGTATGTGGGTGTTGGCGCCCCGTTTCTTGAGTTCTCTGCGGACCATGTACTCGTTGTCGTCGATGCTGAACTCCAGCTCGACGATGGCCTCGCTGCGCCCGTAGTTGATGACGTCCTCGTTGCTGGCTCGCTTCGTGGGGCGCAGCGCGTTGCCGTAGAGGGCGTAGTGGATGGCCTCCAGGACGGTGGACTTGCCGCTCTCGTTACGCCCGTGGATGAGGAGCCTGCCGTCAGGGAACTCCAGCCTCTCAGGGAGGTCGAGGCGCTTGAACCCGGCGACCTTCAGGGACTTTATCTTGAACACGTCACTCGCCTCTATGTTTCTCGTAGTAGCTCAGCGCGTACTCGGCTGCCTTGGACCAGAGGTCCTGTTCTCTCTCGGCGGCGCCCTCCCTGAACTTCTTGGCCACCGCCTCCAGCTCCCTCCTCGGGTTGAGCCCCTCCGTGGGCGTGAACTCCACTCCCTGCACCACCGGCCTGATATGGTCGACGTACTCGAAGTAGAAGTTCTGCCTGCTGCCCCTGTCGAAGACTAATGGGAAATCGATCATGGCGTAGTGTTCGAACGGCGTCTCTCCCTCCAGCACCAGCTGGAGTAGGCCGTCATGGTTTGACGCGGCGTCGATCTCCTGCAGTATGGTCTCGGTGGGGTCGTCGGGGTCCATCGTGCTGGTGTGGAGCTTCACCTGGCTCATGGGCTGGGCCTCCGTCTGTATGAACTCGACTTGAATCTCCCCTGGGGACAGCTCGGCGTAGCAGAACCCCGTCTGCTTGCCGCACTCCCCGAAGTTGTAGTGCTCCGTGGCCCCGGGATACAGTATTCGGCTGTCGCCGACCCTGGTGTCGATATATGCGTGAATGTGCCCCATGGCGTAGAGGTGGATATGACTGTTCCGCTGCAGGCTCTCCACCTTTATTACGGGCTCCTCCCAGATGGGAGGCGCAATACGCTCGACGCTGTAGTGGAGCATTGCTATGTTCACGTCGCCGCCCGCGGGCACCGTCTTGTCGGCTAACGGGTCCTCCCCGGCTGGAAGGTTCCTGTCGTAGCTCATCCCCGCGATGGAGACCCTTGTGCCGCGGACGTCGAGGATGCGGTGTTCGAAGTCTTTTCTGTTCTCGAAGACGGTGGCGAGCCCCGCCTCCCTGATCACGGTGTGGGGTGACGCTCCGTCGCGGATGCTCCCGGGTGCCTCGTGGTTGCCTGCGATGATGAACGACTCCACGCCGGCATCCTTGAGCTCTCTGAACGCCTCCACCACGCTGGCGCGGGGCGGGTTACGTGGGCTTATCTGGTCGAATAGGTCGCCGGTGTTGATGTACAGGTCTGCCTCGTGGTCTAATGCGTAGTCCACGGTCTCCCGCCAGGCCTGGCCTAAGCGGCGCCTGCGTTCGCTTAGCCGGGAGCCGAGCCTCTGGTTGTAGAGGTTTAGGTGGTTGTCCCCAGTGATGACGGCCTTCACCGGCAAGCTACCACCTCGTCTTGTACTCCTTGTCGTCGTCCTCTTCAGGCTTCATCTTCTTGGCCAGCTCGTACGCCTTCAGGGCGCCTCTGAGGGCTTCCTCTAGGTCTATGTCGCTCCCGCCCTCTCCGCTGCGTCTACCTGTTACCCTGACCATGGTCGGGACCTTTGTGAGCTCCCCCACCACAATCGCCTCTCCCTTGTTGAGGCCTGGGAGGTCGTTGAACAGGTCCTCGCTGAGCCCCTCGCTGCTACGTCGGACGGCGCTCATGTCCTCAGGGTTGGTTAGCCTCATTATTATCTGGCTGTTGCACTGGCTCAGGACGTTGCTGCTGATCTTGTTGGGCCGCTGGGTGACAACCAGCAGGAATATGCCGAACTTACGGCCCTCCGCCGCTATCCGCTCTATGATGCCCAGGCTGCTCCCGCTGCGCTGCCCTGCCCCGCTCCCGGGGGCGAAGTTGTGGGCCTCCTCCAGGACGATGAAAACTGGGTACTCGAGGCTGCCGGTGACGGCGAGGCCCCACACGTCGTCCAGGGTCTTCTGGACTATGTACTCTGAGACGTTTCTCTGGAGGCCCGCCAGGTCGATGACGCTCAGGCGCTTGGGTTTCACCAGTTCACCCAGAGGGATGTCCTGGCTTCCCCATATCTTGTAGTTGAGGAGCCTACGTATGTAGGTGGTGGCGCTCATGGCTGCCTTGGCCTTCCTGGCGTCCGTAGCCGGGTTCAGCGCTATTCGTTCCAGAGCCTCGATGAGCTGCGGGGGGCCATAGATGCCCTGGAGTTGACCGAGGGCGTCCCCAACTGCCTCTCTGATGACGGCCCACCTGCTGCTGATCCCGGCGACGTCGCAGACCTGCCCCGCGTTCAGCTTGCTGAAGTCGATGGTGTAGGGCTCGGCGCCGCCTACCTCTTGGTCGCTGTACCTCCGTCCCTTGAGCCCGGGCGGCCTGTAGACGACCAAGTCGTCGGCTATGGCCGTCGCCCCTCCGTCTCCCGTCCTCCTCATCATCACGTAGTCGCTGTTGGGGTCAAGCACTATCACTGTTGCGCCGAGGGGCAGCAGGTTCTCTAGCATCAACCCGACCAGGTAAGACTTGCCGGCCCCTGTCTGGGCTATCACCGCAACGTGGCGCCGGAACCCGTTAGGGTCCAAAGCGACCTTCACCTCGTCGCGGGTGATGAGTGTGCCGATGGGTATTCCCGACCTAATATCCTTGGTGAAGAACCGCTCCAGGAGATCGGAGGGGGCTATGAACACCTCCTGGCCCGGCACCGCCGCGCTCCGTGGCATAATAACCTCGCCTCTGCGGTTCAGGTAGCCTAGGATCTTGGCTTCGCCGAACACCTTGGTCGTGGCGGTGTACCTGTTGATTATGCTCTCCAGCTCATCGAGGCTGAGGCCTTCACCGAGTATGTCCGAGTAGTTGATGATCCTGTTGACCTGGGCGAGCACGACGACCGGCTTCTTGCCTATGCCTTCCCTTTCGTCGACGTTGGGGATGACGAGGTACTCGTATCGTGGTGGGAAGCTCTCTATGTCGCTCACGAATGTGAAGCGTGTGGTGTCGACCTCCCCCACGACGTATCCTGCTTTTCTTAGATTCATCGCGCGAACCTCCTTGAACTCCTATCATACTCTATGGGTACGCCCAGCTCTTGGCCTAGGACGCTCTTGTACACCGTGTCCACCGCCTTGACGCCTAGACGCACCTCCCTATCCACGACGTAGAGCAGGGCGTTGTAGACGTCTCTGCCCCCGAAGTCGGCTGTGAGCTGCTTTGCCACGTCGGTGACCGTGTGCGGCTCCATGAACTCAAAGGGGGTGACGTCCATTATCTTCTTGTCTATTCCTAGGCTGCACGCCGGAATGTCCACCCTCATGGGCTGGGCGCCCCCCTTGGGGATCATGTGGAACATCACTATGGCAGGGGAAGAGGGTATTCCCTCTATTACGCCGTTGGCCCACTCTCTCCTGGACGGGTCTATGTTATTGAAGAACCTGCGCCTATAGCCGTCCGGGTCGCCGTACATGTTCTTGACTTCCTTCTCTACGGCGTACTCTCCAAGGAGCAGCGGCGTCGTGTACCCCGTCTCGCGGTGCTTCCACCTGTAAAGAAGCTCCACATCCAAGTGGTCTGGGTCGGCTACGTCGTATCCTCTCTCCGAGAGCATGGCTGCCGTGACTACGCGTGTCTTGCTAAACTTGCTGACTCCTACGAGCATCACCTTTCTCTCCACGCACGCCTCGAACAGCCTCTGCATGGCGTCAAGCAGCACGAGGGGCAGGTGGTGCCACCCCCTGAGGTGCAGCTCCTGCAGTAGGTGGGTGAATCTGCCGTACAGGTTTCCGTCAATCAACACTATGCTGTTCTCAGGTAGCTCCTCAATGTTATCCAATACTATCTCGATCTCGATGAGGTCCCTGAGTATCCGCTCGAAGCCTGTGATCACGTTATAGTCTCGGATTCCCTTCACCATCTCGAACCTGAGCTTAGGCTTATTATAGTTCCCAGTGCCAAGCATCAGAGCCCGGATGATGAAGAAGTCGATGCCGTTACTGAGGGTTCTTGAGGCGCTGCTACTATCCACGCTGTACTCCTCGGTGAACACGTTTCTCGGTTCGGGGAGTGGGTGCCAGTGGCTCTCCAGCTCCTCTTTGAGTATGGACTCCAATTTGCTCTGTTTCTCGTCCAGCCCGAATAACTGCTGGAAACTGGTCTTCTTCTTGTCTATCTCCTGCACGAACTCACCGATGAACTTCAATAACAGTGCCTCCGCTGAACTGTCAATAGGATTTAGCGCTAATATAATGGTTTACTGAATACCCCCGGGGCTGGGAGGTGGCTGAAAATGGCTATCTGCTGGTCTTGGGCTTGTACTTCTTCTCCTTGTACTTGCCCGTGAGCCTGACGTGGGTGCCCTTCCTGGTGACGGCTGACTCGATGCTCTCATCCATCTTCTTGCACTCGTCGGCCCAGTCGCATTCCTCGCACTCGGGCTCGAAGCCGTACGCCCCGATGCACTCGGGTCTCGGTCCCTTAGGCATATCAAAGAATTTGCTGAACGAATACGTAAAAACTTAACGGAAAAAAGGGGGGGTTAGTTGGCTTCCCGGGCGGCCTCGATGAGGTCGCCCATCTTGAAGGGGTAGAGATCCGCTAGTTCCTTGGCTTCCTTGGGCGGGATACCGTCGGCGACCAGCTGCCGCCTGAACTCGCTCCGCGCCCGCTTGTAGCCGCTGCTCCACTGGATGGCGTAGCCTGGGACCCTTACCATCAGCCCGAAAGCTTTCCAGGCGGCTCGCAGGCTCATTCAGCTCACCCGTCTACTCCTCGTCTTTGTGGTAGTGGGCCCCGATGCGGGCGTCTTTCATCATGCCCTTCCAGTTGGTGACCGTGGCCATGTACTCGCGTGTCATGGCCATGGCATCATCCTCGGGGATGCCGTTGTCTATGAGGGTCTTCCTGAACTCTGCGATGCTCTTCGCCATGTTCTGCGCCGCCTCTGGGCTGAAGAACGAGTCGATGATCCCCCTGATCATCTTGGGGATCTTGTCGCTCACCGTGTCCAGTATCTCGGCGATGTCCTCTGGGCTCTCAACGAAGTCGTTGTGTCTTCTTCGACGTTCACTCATCTTGTTTCACGAGTATACATGAGGGTGATCACCCGATATAGGTGATCTGGGAAAAAGTGATCAGATTGTGATCAGACGTCTGTTTGAGTAACGATAAACTTGGTGAACCTCTGTCTTGATTTGATGGTCGCTGAGGCTCCAGCCTACATTCTCTCTACGCGTGAATCAACGAGAACGTGGTTTGACGCGGCATACGCTGCGTTCACGGAGGAGGGGATTGACATGAGCACGCCCAGCCTCATAAGGTCGCTGGAATAATTATTTAAACAAAAAAATTTAAGGAAAAATCAATCCTCCATGTCTAATAGAATATTTTTTGCGGCTGGTTTTGGACAATATTATTAGCCGCTGTGCCCCCGTGATCTTATGCCTGATTTCTCGAACATTCTTGATTCCGTGCCTCACTTCAAGCGGTACATGACCGTCGACGAGCTTCACCGGCGTAACGCCGACATCGTGAACGAGTACCCCGGAGAGGTGGAGCTCATCGACCTGGGGAAGAGCGCCGACGGCGAGGTCATCGACTGCATGAAGATAGGGGACGGCAGGCACAACGCCCTGATCCACGGGTTCCCGAACTGCGAGGAGCCTTTCGGCGGCAACCTCCTAGACTACTTGGCGGAGGCGCTGCTACAGGACCAGGAGCTCCGGGAGGAGCTGGACTACACGTGGTACTTGGTGAAGTGCAGCGACCCCGACGGGGCGAGGCTTAACGAGGGCTTCCAGCTGGGTCCCCACACTCCCATGAACTTCACCCTCAACTACTATAGGACGCCCAACGTTAAGACGCCTGACAGCTGTTTCCCGTTCCGGTTCGGGCCTCTGGATCTGAACAGCCCGGTGCCCGAGACA
>DAOVEE010000184.1 GCA_030669135.1 Candidatus Bathyarchaeota archaeon
CCAGGGCCTCGTCAAATATACCAGAAGCAAGCGTCTCAGAAATAGGTACATAGAGTACGACAGGACGATGCTAGCGGGCGACGCCCGCCGCAAGGAGTCAAAGAAGTTCGGCGGCCCAGGCGCGAGGCGCAGGAAGCAGAAAAGCTACAGGTAGTTATGTATGGTTCGAATGATCTCACCCATCGTGGAGAGGAGGGACAGGATCCGCGAGGGCAAGGGCTTCAGCGGAGAGGAGCTGAAAGCCGTGGAGCTGACACCCGCGAAAGCCAGGAGGCTTGGCATACCGTACGACCCCCGCCGAAAGTCCAGCCACGAGGAGAACGTCGAAGCCCTCAAGGAGTACCTAAAGGAAGCCGAGACGGCGGAGCTAGGATTCAGGAAGCCGAGGCAGACCTCTAAACCCCACGTCGGCAGGGCGTACAGGGGTAGGACCAGCGCCGGGAAGAAGATGCGGAACCTCAGCCGCAGAAAATAGCTTATTTTGTCGACCCCGTTTCAAAACGGTAAACATTAATATAACGCTACACTGTATTGTAGCGATTCCATTGAGGCGCCGAGTCTACGTGATAAAAGACCCCGAGGTAGCGAAGCTGCTCGCGGACGAGACTAGGAGGCAGATACTGAACAAGCTTAGACACGACGAGCACTCCGCGACAGACCTAGCCAAGGCTTTGAACAGGAACCACAGCAGCATCGTCCATCACCTCAACCAGCTGCTGGAGGCGGAGCTCATCGAGGTCACCCGCGAGGAGAAGGTGAGGAACATGGTTCAGCCCTACTACAGGAGCGTGAGCCATAGCTTCCACGTGGCCTACAGCCTCACCGAGGCGCTCAGCCAAGACCCCGACTACTCGGCCTGGCAGGAGGAGTACATCGACAGCATGCTCCTAGCCCTGAACGGGTACGGCATCGATGTCCCCGAAGAGCGGAGAGGGGAGGTGAAGGCCCTGCTTCAGACGTGTTACCTCGGCCAAAAGAAGGCATACGAGGAGAGGATTACAAATAGAACCAGCGTGCCTGAGGTGAGCAGGTACGTGGCCCGTAACACTGCTCACATACTCAGCCACATACAGCTCACCAAGGATCAGGAGTACATGGACGCGGTTCGCCGCCTGTCGGAGATCATAGGAGAGCCCAGGGAGGATCAGCGGGGTTAATGTCGAGGCACGGTGACCCTGAGCCCCGGAAGGTCGAGTGGAGCATCTTCCGTAGGCTTTTCGGCTACATAACGCCGTACTGGGAAGTGAAGGCGATCCTGGTGCTGGTGGTTGTGGCCACAACTTTTTCGGTCCTTTCCCCTGCCATCATCGGCGGCATAGTCGACATGGTAGGTTACGTGGCTGAGGGAGAAGAGATAGAGGCGGGGAAGGGCGTTGGGGGACTCGCCTACGGAGTCCTGTCGCCGATGGCGGGTTGGCTCACCGGCTCGACGGCTATGGACCCCGACTTAGCGGTTCTCTTCGTGTTCAGCTTCAGCCTAATAGTAATAGCTGTCCTAGTCGGGGCGCTGAACTATCTCCAGAGGTACCTCCTAGCGATAATCAGCCAGAGGGCCGGGTACGACATCAGGAACGACATGTACAACAGCCTCCTCGAGCAGAGCTTCAGCTTCTACGACCAGCAGCGCACAGGCCAGCTCATGGCTAGGGCCACCGGGGACATTAACATGCTGGGCCGGTTCTTCAACTTCGGCTTCAGGATGGCGCTGAGCAACATTCTCTTGCTGCTGTTGGTGGTATATAGTATGGTTAGCCTCAACGCCGAGCTGACCCTTATCTCAATGTTGGTGCTGCCGTTCCTCCTCTACTCTACGTTTACCTACTCGAAGAAGGTGACCCCCCTGTGGAGGGAGGTGAGGGAGCAGAACGGCGTCATAACCAGCGTCCTCCAGGAGAGCCTGTCGGGGCTCAGGGTCGTGAGAGGCTTCAACCGTGAGGACTACGAGGAGCAGAAGTTCGCGGCCGAGTGCAGGGAATACTTCGACATCAACATAACGCTGGCCAGGCTCAGGTCCTTCTTCATGCCCTTAGCCAGTTTAATCAGCAGCGTCGGCATAGTCATTATCCTTTGGTACGGCGGGAGCCAAGTCATAACTGGGGCGCTGAGCCTAGGGACCATGGTGGCCTTCTACTTCTACATAGCGAGGCTCATGAGGCCCGTGCGGATGCTGGGGTTCATGACGAGCATGTTCGTCAGGGCTAACGCCGCGGCTGAGAGGGTCTTCGAGGTCGTCGACGCCCAGGTGGACGTAAAGGAAAGGGAGGGAGCCACCGACCTGGAGAAGGTCGGGGGCAGGATAGCCTTCGAGGACGTCTGGTTCAGCTACGACGGCGAGAACATGGTGCTGAAGAACATAGACCTGACCGTGAAGCCTGGGCAGACCGTCGCAATCCTCGGGGCCACGGGCTCGGGTAAGAGCAGCATCATCAACCTGGTGCCCAGGTTCTACGACGTGTCCCGGGGAGGCATAAAGCTGGACGGAGTGGACATACGGGACACCACCATCAAGTCATTGAGGGGCAACATAGGCATAGTGCGTCAAGACCCCTTTATTTTCAGAACCACTCTCAGGGAGAACATAGCCTACGGATTTAAGGACGCCAGCCTAGACAGCGTCAAGGAGGCCGCGAAGCAGGCCAAGATCAACGAGTTCATCGAGGGCCTACCCGAGGGCTACGACACCAGAGTGGGCGAGAGGGGCGTCACCCTCAGCGGCGGCCAGAGGCAGAGGGTCGCCATTGCCCGCGCCCTGCTGAAGAACCCCAAGATACTGATACTGGACGACAGCACCAGCAGCGTTGACACCCAGACGGAGTATGAGATACAGCGGGCGCTGGACGAGCTGCTGGAGAACAGGACCACGTTCATCATCACCCAGCGCCTCAGCAGCATAAAGAAGGCCGACTACATCATCGTGCTGGAGGACGGGGAGATAGCCGAGGAGGGGGTCCACGACGACCTCATGGAGCAGGGGGGCATCTACTACAAGCTGTACCAGACCCAGATCGCCGGCGCCGAAGGAGGTGTCGCGTAGTGGGCTGGCATATGAGAAGGTACGCTCAGGAGGACGACTACGAGCGGACCATCCCAGACACGGTACTCTTCAGGCGCATGATGGGTTACGTCCTGAGCCAGAGGCGGCGGAGCCTCATGCTCCTAGCCGCCATACTGGGGAGCACCATAATCAACCTGCTGCCCCCGTACATGTTCAGCCTCGCCATAGACAGATACATCGAGAACCTGGACACCCAGGGGCTGCTGCTCATCAGCGGCGCCTTCATGGTGGTCTACGGGCTACTCTTCGTGGCCCAGTACAGCCAGAGGTTCCTCATCAACTGGCTGGGCAGCAACCTGGA
>DAOVEE010000214.1 GCA_030669135.1 Candidatus Bathyarchaeota archaeon
GCAGACCCTCTCGTCCATGACCTGCTCTATGATGTCCATGACGATGGTGACCGACAGCCCCTCGGGGTGCGGGTTGCCCACCGCCGGCGCGACGGAAGGGTCCAGCACATCCATGTCCAAGCTGATGTAGACCTTGTCCGAGCCCTTCATTATGCCCTGGACCATGGAGACCGGGTCCTGCCTCAACATGTCCAGCGCCGTCAAGTAGCGTATGTCGCCCGTGGACTTCGCGAACTCGACCTCCTCCCCGGACAGGGCCCGGGCGCCGAGGACCACGGCCTTATAGCCCAGCTCCTCGTACCCGCGCCTCAGGTACGTCGCGTGGCACATCCGTTCGTCGAACAACTCGTCCCTGAGGTCCAGGTGGGCGTCGAAGACGACGACGAGATCCGGCTCCAAGGCCCTAAGCGCGCCCAAGGTTATGGTGTGCTCGCCCCCCAGCATCACAGGGAAGCCGTTGAACGAGCCCACCGTCTCCTCGACGCTTTTCAGCGCCTTGGGGACGTCGGGGCACTCCAAGTCGCCTATGTCGGCCAGGCTGAGGTCATTCAAGTCCAGCCCCGTGCGGACGCTGAAGGTGTCAAGGTACCTGCTCTCACGCCGCACGGCGTTGGGGCCGAACCTCGTCCCCCTCCTGTTGGAGGTGGTCTCGTCCAGCGGGGCGCCGAAGAGTATGTAGTCCGCATCCTCCATATCCGTCTGCTTGTCCAGAAAAGGCTGGAGGGTGGGCTTGGCCGGCATCTTACTCGACGACTACCTGGTCTACGCTGTGGATCACCGCTCCCTGCTTCGCCATGTGGCTCCTGAGCTTCTCGTAGTCGATGTTGACGCCGTCGATGGTGACCTTGAGGCTCTCAGTCTTCTCATCCATCTCGACGACCGATACGTCGACTCTCTTGATGCCACCTAGTTCACCAACGAAGGCGGCGAACTCTGGGAGGGGTGGCTGATGGGCCTTCAACACGTCTAAAACGATGTGGGTTATACGGAGGTGCTCCAAACTTTTTCACATGTTCCTCTGGAAGACTCCAGCATGTTCAGCTTCTATGAGAAGCCCCACGATAAAATAGTTTAGGTATGTAACCCCGCGTAACTACATTTAGTTCTAGATGCATCTCAGCAGGAGCTCGCTGAGATCGTAGACGCCGAGGCCAGGCCTCCTCTCGCTTACGGCGCTGCGTAGGTTCAGGAGACACGTCGGGCAGCCTGTGACGACGCCGTCAACCGCCCCTGGGATCGCCTCCTCCACCTTCTGATGCGACACATCCTCCGTAAGCCTCTCGTTATAGGACCAGAGGCCGCCGCCGGCGCCGCAGCAGACCGCGTGCTCCCTGTTCAACCCGGGCTCCACGAGGTTAAGGCCGGGCACAGCCCTCAGGACTCTCCTCGGCGGCTCGTAGACATGGCAGTGCCTCCCAAGGTCGCATGGGTCGTGCCACATATAGTCGCCTTTCATCTCCCGGAGCGAGAGCCTCCCCTCCCTTATCAGGGCGTCGAAGAACGTCGAGGAGTGCATCACCTTCATGGGCAACGTGACGCCCAGGTGCGGGTACACACGTTTGAACGCGTAGTAGCACCCGGCGCAGCTCGTCACAAGCACCCGGGGTGAGTCCGTAGACAGGATCTCCAGCACCTCAGCGGCGTTCCCACGTGCCTCGTCCCAGAAGCCCATCAGGTAGAGTAATAGTCCGCAGCAGTGCTCCTCCTCACCGAGGACCCCGAAGTCGACTCCAGCCGCCTTGAGCACCTCCGCCGTGGCCTCCACTATCTCGGGAAGCCTGTAGCTCGTGGTGCACCCCGGCCAGTAGAGCACCTCGTTGCCGCGGAACCTGTGCTCCTCGGCGGTCTCAGTGTACCAGAGGGTCCTGTCCTCGCCGGGCATCCCCATGGGGTTTCCCTCTTTCTCAAGGTTGCCGAGCAGCCTCCCGCACATCTTCGGCGCCATTCCCTGCTCGGCTATCAGGTTCCTGGTCTTTATGATGGCGTTGTTAATCTCCAGGGTGCCGGGGCTGTGCTGGTCGTAGCACTGGCCGCAGGCGGTGCAGCTGTACATGGCGTCCACCAGCCTGGGCGTCACCCCTAGTTCTCCTCTGGATATGCCCCTGGATAGGAGGAGCCTTCCCTTCGAGGAGTAGGTCTCATGGCCGCCCATGAACCTCTGTACTACGCAGAAGCCCGAGCCGTCAGCCATGCGCTCCCCCAGCCTGTACCCGTCCATTGACTGGAGGTACGACGTGGTCTGAAGCGCTATCGACTTGCTCTCTTTCGATTGTTTACGGCGCTCAATACTCAACTTGGTAATCTCGGCGAGGCTCTGCTCAAGGTCACGTAGGCTGATGGGCTCCGTCTGGTCCACCATGATCGTCGGCATCGGAGACGACTCGGCGTCCACCTGGCCTGGACCGACTGCCCGGGCTACGTCACCATCAATCAATGATTTAAGGCTCCGGGTCTCCGACGCGTCGAGCCTGAGCACTGCAACAGGTGGCCGGGTTTCCTTTACTCCGAACTCTCCCATGTGCGAGTAGACGTAGATGTCCTCCGGCTCCGTGAGGACCCTCTCGGCGCCGAACCTCTCCACCAGCCTCCTGAGCAGCGCATCAATGTCTCCGGTCAAGGATGTCAGAAGATACTTGCTGCTGGTGGTCTTAAATCATCGTCGATTCAGCCGTAACAATCATCTTCTCCACTAGTTTTCACGGAAGTTATTTCTAATGATCCGATAGATAGTAGCTAGGAGATTCTATGGTTTACGGTTGGTCCGGGAAAACCCTCCAGGTGGACCTTACGACAGGGAAGATATCCACCGCCCCCTGGGACAAGGACGCGAAG
>DAOVEE010000075.1 GCA_030669135.1 Candidatus Bathyarchaeota archaeon
GCATCCCAGCCACTCCTCCATGGTGGCGGCCATCCCTCTCTTGAGCAGCACGGGCTTCTCGGAGGATCCGACTCTGCGTAGCAGGGGGTAGTTCTGCATGTTCCTGGCGCCTATCTGCAGCACGTCTGCGTAGCTCTCCACCAGCTCCACGTCGCCGGGTGCGAGTACCTCGGTCACCACCGGCAGCCCGGTCTCGTCCCGCGCCTCCGCCAGTATCTCCAGCCCCTCTTCGCCGAGCCCCTGGAAGCTGTAGGGCAGGGTCCGTGGCTTGAATGCTCCGCCTCTGAGCATGTGGCACCCAGCCTCCTTCGCTATCCTAGCCGTCTCCATGAGCTGGTCTCTGGACTCTACGCTACAGGGTCCCGCTATCACGACTACCTGCTCTCCCCCTACCCTGTGGGGGCCCACCTCCACGATGGTTCTATGGTCTGGGCCCTGCTTCGACGCTAGCCTGATCTTGTCCGATATCTTTATGATCGTCACTTCTTCTTCGCCTCCAACACTTGCTTAGCTGCCTCGGCCACCGCCTCTGGCGTTAAACCGTATCTCTCCAGCAGCCGCTGGTAGTTCCTGCTGGACATGCCGAACCTGTCCATAATCCCGACTCTTCTGAGGGGCGTGGGGTAGTTCTCGGAGAGGATCTCCGAGACGGCTCCCCCCAGGCCCCCTAGGACGCTGTGTTCCTCGACCGTCACCACGGCGCCGGTCTCCTTCGCCGACTCGATCACCGCCGACCGGTCCAGCGGCTTCACGGTGTGCATGTCGACGACCTTCGCCTCCACCCCGTCCCCCCGCAGGGACTCTGCGGCCTGCAGCGCGACATGGACCATGTTTCCGGCGGCGATGACGGCCACGTCGCTCCCCTCCGCAATGGTCTCTGCTCGTCCGATCCTGAGCTCAACGTCGTCGGGGTAGACGGTGGGGGTGGCCCCCCTGGACAATCTGAGGTAGACGGGTCCCCTACGGTCTATCATCTCCCCCGTCAGGCATCCCGCCGCGGGCGCGTCCGCCGGCACCACGACGGAGATGTATGGTATGACCCTCACCGCGGCGATGTCGGCTATGGACTGGTGTGACCCGCCGTCAGCGCTGGGCGACAACCCGCTGTGGGTGCCCACTATCTTGACGTTCAGGTTCTGCCTAGCAACGGTGTTAAACACCTGCTCCCAAGCCCTGCCTACGATGAAGATGGCGAACGCAGCCGCGACGGGAGTCTTGCCCGACACGGCTAGGCCCGACGCCACCCCCACGAGGTCCTGCTCGCTGATCCCCACTTGGATGAACCTGTCCGGGTAGGCCTCCCGAAAGAACCCTGTCTTCGTGGACACCGAGACGTCGGCGTCGAGGACGACGAGATCCGGGTCTGTGGCTCCCTTCTCCACCAGTGCTCGGCCGAAGTACTCGACCTGGGCTTTGAACTGCAAGGCTAGTCCCTCTCCAGCTCCTCCAAGGCCTGCTGTAGCTGGGATGCGTTGGGCACGCTCCGGCTGAACCTGTTACCCTCCATGAAGCTCACGCCCTTGCCCTTGGTGGTCTTGGCGACGATGACGTGGGGCCTGCCTTTCGTGTGCTCGCAGACCTCCAGGGCGTCTAGGACCGCGTAGACGTCGTGGCCGCTGATGTTCATGACGTTCCAGCCGAAGGCGCGCCACTTCTCAGACACCGGCTCCATGGTCATCACATGCTCCGTCGTACCCGTGAGCTGGTACTGGTTCCTGTCGACGATGACGACTATGTTGTCGAGCCCGTGGTGGGCCGCCGTCATGGCGGCCTCCCACACTTGGCCCTCGTTAAGCTCCCCGTCGCCTAGGACCACGTAGATCCTGTAGGACGCTTTATCCATCTTGGCCGCGAGTGCCATCCCCACCGCTACGCTTAGGCCTTGTCCCAGGGAGCCCGTGTTCACGTCCACCCCCGGTGTAATGGTGTCGGGGTGGCCGTGCAGCCGGCTGTCCAGCTCCCTTAGGGTGGCGAGCTCCTCCTCCGGGAAGTAGCCGGCCTCGCTGAGCACCGCGTAGAGGGCGGGTGCGGCGTGCCCCTTGCTGAGTATGAGTCTGTCCCGCTCCGTCCAGTCGGGGTTCGAGGGGTCGTGCTTCATCTTCATGAAGTAGAGTATAGCGAGTATGTCGACTATGCTCATGCTGGCGCCCAAGTGGCCGCTGCCAGCCTCGGCCACCATCTGGAGGACTTTCTTCCTGATGTCTTTCAGCAGCTGGCCCAGGGGCTTCACGCCCGTCTTGGTTTGGACGAGGTCCCCCGCCAGTATGGGCTCGTCCTCTGTCGTGAGGTTCGTTATGAACATCCCGAGCTCTGTGAGCTCCACCCCCTTGAAGCTGGGGGGCTCCCCGTAGTCGATGAGCTTAAGGCTCCTCAGCGCTTGGGCGTGGAACCTCAGTTCCTCTATGGGCAAGTTGTACCTGCGGCTCACCTCGCGAAGAACCGAGGTGATGGAGGTAGGCACAAGGGGGACGTTGGTCAGTATGAGGACTTGGTCCTTGGAAATGGTTCGAAGAACTATTCGACGCAGATCTTCAAGCTGGCTCTGGTTGAGGGAAATTGGCGCATTGATGACACCACCGAACGTACGGCAAAAAGTGGGTAACCTTATATAAGATTATTGGGTGGGAGGAATTGCCTATTCTACTAGTAATCAGTTCAGCTGGGTAGCCTCGAACTCCGTGACCGTGTCCAGCTGCCTGGCCCGGGCTACGAGATCCCCCAGCTCTCCCATGACGAGCAGGCCGTAGGCGTTCCATACCCCCGAGACCTCGTCGTGGTGAAGCTCGTCGAGGGCGTTGAGGTTGACCTGCGCGCCTATTACCTCCGTCAGCTTCTTCAGCGAACCCGGGACGTCCTTGATCCTCGCCCTTATGTGGACGAGGCCGCTGTCTGGGGGGAAAAAGTCTATGAACATCGCCCTTATCCTGGGCCACGCCTTGACCACCGCGTACTTCGCCCTCTTCACCTGGGCCTCCGCCGCCTCGTCGGAGACCACCCTCACCCAGTCCCTCTCGTCAGCCTCAACCATGTAGGTGGCTGAGAGGTTGAACGAGACCGGGAACAGCTCCGTTATCTCCCTGCCTGTCACGAACCCGCCCATGTCGCTGATCTCGGCCATTATCTCGTCAGGGGACACCCCCGAGTCCGCGAAGTCCACTAGGAACTCAGAGACCCAGATGTTGCTAAACCCGAAGGCGCCGCCAGTCAATATGTTGAGCCCCCTCTTGCTGAACAGCTCCGTGACGCCGGAGAGGCTCCCCCTGACGTCGTCCAGGAACATCCTGAAGTAGCTCACAGTGGAAGTAAGCCGGAGGGGCGACAGAAGCAGCCTGCCTGACTCCGGCTCTATGTAGCCGAACAGCGTCTGCCCGGGGAAGACGCCTATGACGCCGCCGACCTTGGGCGGTATCTTGATGCTCCAGCCGTCCTCGGTGAGCTCCACCTTGGAGTGTTCGCAGACGATCATGGCTCAACAATTCACGCGGTCAGATAAAGAGTTTTCAACCGGCGGATCTGGGAAAGCTTTTACAGGCATGCATTAGAGAACCGAGGTGGATGACGTTGAAGCACATCATTCTCGACACGGACCCCGGGGTGGACGACGCCCTGGCCTTCCTCCTTGCGTTCGGCAGCCCGGAGTTGACGGTGGAGGCCGTCACCACCGTCGCGGGGAACGTCAGCCACGAGAAGGGGCACAGGAACGCTAAGCAGCTCCTGGAGTTCCTGGGAAGGACAGATGTCCCCGTCTGCGGGGGCGCCGTGAGGCCCCTTGTGAGGCAACTCAGGCACGCCGAGGAGGTCCACGGCGAGACCGGCCTAGGCGGCGCCTCCCTGCCCGAGCCCAAGATGAAGTCTGATAACAGGAGCGCCGTCCAAGTGATCCACCAGAAGACCGATGAGTTAGGCAAGGAACTGACCCTCGTCGCCGTAGGCCCCCTCACCAATATCGCCGCCGCGGTCGTCGGCGACCCCGAGCTCCCGTCGAAGGTGAACGGCCTCGTCATAATGGGAGGGGCTTTCAACCTTACTCCCTATGGGCATGGGAACGTCAGCGCCGTGGCGGAGTTCAACGTGTGGCACGACCCGGACGCGGCGAAGATAGTCTTCAACAGTAGCATCCCCATGGTATGCGCTGGCCTCGACACCACGACCCACCCCGACTACCGTTTGAGCGTCGAGATGTTCAAGGAGATAGAGGCGCTGGGTACCAGACGCTCCCAGCTCATAATCGATCTCTGCAGGGGCATCGTGGAGCGATTTAACGGCTTCAGCCTCCACGACCCCATGGCCGTGGCGTACCTAGTTGACCCCACCATATTCAAGACCCGGAGATGCAGGGTGGACGTGGAGACCTGCGGGGAGCTGACCAAGGGCATGACCGTCGTCGAGCGGCGGCACCACAGGATCGTGGAGGAGGAGGCGAACGCCGAGGTGATCGTCGAGGTAGACGCTAAACGTTTCCACAGGCTCATAATGGACAGGGTGGCCAGAGGCTAGATGGTCGACCTCATCTGCTGCGGCGCCATAAACTGGGACATCAACCTATTCATGGAGAGGCTCCCCCGAACGGGTGAGGAGGTCCCCGTGAGGGAGATACAGCGTGTGTCGGGGGGCACCGCCGCCAACGTGGCGGTGGCCGCGGCGCGGCTGCTGGGGCCTGGACGCGTCGCGTTCATCGGGGCGCTGGGGGAAGACCCCATCGCGGAGCAGCAGATAAGCATCCTCGGGGAGGAGGGCGTTGACTTCAGCGGCATCCTCATCGTCCCCGGCGAGGAGTCCGGGCAGGCCTATATCAGCATAAGCGCCGACGGCGCCAACGAGATACACACTTACTTCGGCGCCAACCTCAGAATCACGGGCAGACACTTCCGCGACAGGGAGCGTCTCGACCTCATCAAGCGTGCCAGCGTCTGCGTCATAATGGACCCGCCCATAGAGGCCGCCGAGGCGCTCGCCGCCACATGCAGGGAGCACGGCGTCACCGTCATGTGGGACCCCGGGGTCTACGCGGAGCACGGGCTGGAGACTCTCCTGCCTACCCTGAGGAACACGGACTACTTCATACTGAACCACCTGGAGTACGAGAACCTGCTGGGCACCAGCGACCCCAAGCTGGTAATGGAGAGGCTGGACGAGCATGTCAGGGGCGTCAAGGCGATCATCAAGCACGGCGCCAAGGGCTCCACCATCTGCCTCGACTCCACCGGGGCCACCGTCTCCATGGATGCGGTGCCCCTCGAGGAGCTGGGCCTCAGGGTGGTGAACACGGTTGGCTGCGGCGACGCCTTCATCGGCGGGTTCGCCTCCGCCAAGATCGAGGGACTCGACGACATCGAGGCGCTCAGGCAGGCAAGCGCCGCCGGTAGCTTCAAGGCCACCCAGAAGGAGACCCGTGGCGGGCCCACTGCGGAGGAGCTCAGAGAACTGATAGTCAGGTGGAAGGCTCTCTGACCCGGGTTTCGGAAGCAAGCTTCATTGATTAAGGTTATAAAACCCTGTCCCTGTACCTTTGTAACATGAAGCACTTCCACTACACTGAAGTAGAGAACCTGGACGTACCTGAGCCGGCTGAAAAGGTCAAGGTCAGGTGGCTCATCAACGAGAAGAACGGAGCCCCAAACTTCGCAATGAGGCGGTTCGAGGTGGCCCCCGGCGGCAGCACGCCGTATCACACCCACGATTGGGAGCACGAGGTCTACGTGCTGGAGGGAGACGCCGTCGCCGTCTCCAAGGATGGAGAGACCAAAATCGGCCCAGGCAGCGTGCTGCTTGTGGAGCCCAACGAGGTGCACAACTTCAAGAACACGGGCGACAAGCCCCTCGTGTTCCTGTGTATGATCCCTCTCCAGAACTAGTGTTTTTAGGCGTTTAGACCCGTTTTCGGGTTTTTTCCATCGATCCCTGTAAATTTACTGGTAATCCATATTCCTTTTTAATAATATTCCGCGTTGAGAGAACGAAGAACATGAATCGCGGATATTACTCTAGAACTGTAAACCATGTTTGTAGGGGTGCCCTATACACTCTAGGTTATAGGGGATATCCGTCGAACGATTGTCTCAGTAGGGGTCAATATTGAAAAGCAGGCGATCTAAGCTCGAAATATACCTAGATGTACTCAAGGTGATCAAGGATGGCACGAAGAAGCCTACACGCATCATGTACGGTGCAAACCTTTCATGGAAGCTGCTTCAGGGCATTCTCTCTTCTATGGTGGCCCAGGATCTTATAGATGAGGTTGACGCGTCCGAGTCGAAGGATAAGCGGACAAGCAAGTACTACGAGATCACTCCCAAGGGTGACAGCGTCATCAGGTACTTCGATCGCGCCAAGGGACTCATCGAGATCGATGAGCCTAACTTCAACCCCCTCCAGATCGCTCGGGGACGGTAGAGGAACCCCAACCTTTTTTCCTGAAAAAACAGGGTTAGTGAAGACTAGATCTCTAGCTTCTTCCCGTACTTGTCGCCGTGGAAAAGCTCACCGAATGCTTTCCTTCCGCGGGGGTCGGGCTTCTGATCCGGCGCCCCTATAGGCAGAAGGTTGATCACCCTCATCTCCTCGGGTATCCCCAGGAGCTCCTTCACCTGGTCCTCGTGGAACGCGCCTATCCAGCAGGTGCCGTACCCAAGCTCCCATGCGGCCAGCACCATGTGCTCCACCGCGGTCATGACGTCGCGTTCGGCCCAGCGCTCGTACACCTCCGGGTTCTTGGGGTCCATGGCTAGGGCCGCGACTATGACGCCTGCGTCTCCTACCCAGGTCTGGTTGCGGGCGATGACTCCGAGCTTCCTCCTCAACTCGGGGTCCCTGACGACGATGAACCTCCACGGCTGCTTGTTTCCGGCGCTGGGCGCCAGCTGGGCCGCCTCCAGTATCTGTTTGAGGTGCTCGTCGGGGACCGGCTCGGGCTTGTACTTCCTAACGCTTCTGCGGGTCTTGATGGCATCGAAAACGTTCATTGCACCGGATCATGTGGAACGACTCGATTTAACCTAATCGAATCCCCAGGCTCAACTTTTATCCTTGGTGGCCAAGATCATACCGTGAAAGGCTTTGAGGATATCGGTAGCGAGCTTCAGCCATGAGACCCTGACCTTCTGCCCCGAGATCAGCACCCTCGAGGCTTGGGAGGCGGGCGGTATAAGGTACGGCCCAGACGCCCTCGACACCGAGGGGGAGGGCGAGGGATACATCACCGGCTACAAGGAGGCAGCCGAAGGCCAGGAGGGCGTCGAGTTCGTCGGCATACTCCGCACGGGCTGGCCCAAGCTGACCGGCTACGGTAGCTGGATCACGACGGAGGCCTTCGACGTGATCTGCGGCCGCATCGTGAGCCGATTGGAGGAGCAGGTGAACGGGGAGGGGGTTGACGGCGTCCTTCTGGCTCTCCACGGCGCCATGGCGGTTACTAACGTGCCTCGCCCAGAGGCTGAGATAGTGCGTAGGGTCAGGAAGACGGTGGGCGACGTCCCCATCATGGTGACGTTCGACCTCCACGCCAACGAGGACGTCGAGATGGCCCACGCCGCCGACGCCGTCTTCATACTCAAGACCTATCCCCACTTGGACGCCCACGAGATAGGGTACACGGCCGCAATGTGCATGATAGAGACCGTCAGAGGAAACTTCAGTCCCGAGATGGCGTTCAGGAAGCCGAGGATAGCGTCGGCCAGCGTCTTCCAGGCGAGCGGGTTTCACCCCATGAAGAAGGTGTACGACAGGTGCCGAGAGTGGGAGGCGAGGGGCGTATACTGCGCCTCCGTGGCCCCCGGCTTCGCGTACGCCGACGTCCCGGACGTGGGGGCCAGCGTCTTCGTCGTCGCAGACGGGGACAGGGCGCTGGCCGAGGAGGCGGCTCAGGACCTCCACGACCTCATGTGGAGCCTCAGGGAGGAGCTGACTAAGCGGCTGCCCAGGGCCAAGGAGGGTGTCGCCGAGGTCGTCAAGATGGTTGAGGCAGGTAAAAAACCGGTGGTCATCGCGTACCACGACGACAGGCTGGGGGACGGCACCCACGTGCTCAGGGAGCTGCTGGACCAGGGAGCCGAGAACTGGTGCAGCACAGGCGTAGCAGACCCGGAGGTGTTGAAGATGCTCAGCGAGAACCACGTGGTCGGGGACAGGGTCACCGTGAAGATCGGGGGCTGGCTGGACCCCATATCGGGGGACCCCGTCGAGGTGTCGGGCAGGATCGAGTATCTGGGGAGCGCCGACTGGGTGGAGACCGGGCCCATGGGTAGGGGCGCGGAGATGCATGTGGATCTTGTCGCATCTCTTGACTTGGGGCGTAACAGGCACGTGGTTGTCACCGAGCGGCTGTCGGCGCCCATGAGCGCAGACCGCTTGAAGGCGCTGGGGCTGGACGTGGACGGTTTCGACATCGTGGAGATCAAGAGCAGGGTACATCACAAGGCTTGGTGGGACACCTGGAGCGCCGTGGATTATCCGGTGGACCCGCCGGGGCTGGGCCCCGCGGACCTCAGCATATTGGAGTACAGGCACCTGCCGTGGGGCGTCTACCCCATAGGCACGAAATATAGAAAAAATGCTGAATAATCATCCTCT
>DAOVEE010000099.1 GCA_030669135.1 Candidatus Bathyarchaeota archaeon
TGGGTCAGCGGGGCGCCCACCCTCGACTTCGCCATGGACATAGTCGAGGTTGACGGGGTGCCCCACGCCAAGCGGGGCAAGCTCGGCGGTAAGAAACAGGTCTGGCGGTGCAAGGAGTGCCTCAGCGACATAGTGACGCCCGCCGACGCGGCCCAGCCCAGGTGCGGCGAGTGCAGGGGAGACACGGAGCCCATGCTGAAGCCCTTGATCAAGGACGGCAGGATAGTCGCGCCTCTCAGGACGCCCAGAGCGATAAGGGAGCACGTCCTAAGCCAGCTGCGGAGGCTAGCCAGGGAGGCGGGGAGGGGCAGCTGAGGCTATCCTATACCCTTAATAAAAACCCGGCACGTATGCAAGTGGTGGCGAACTAACTTGGACACAGATATCCGCCTCGAACTCGTATCACGTAACCTGCAGGAGATCATCACCGCCGATGAGCTCCGCAGCCTCCTGGAGACGAACGACCACCCGCGGGGCTATGTTGGTTTCGAGCCCAGCGGCATTATGCACGCCGGAACCGGCCTCATCGTGGGAAAGAAGATGAGCGACTACGTCGACGCGGGGTTCCACTTCATAATCTACCTCGCCGAGTGGCACGGCTGGATCAACAACAAGATGGGCGGCGTCGCGGAGAACTTGGCCACCGCGGCAGAGTACTTCAAGGACTGCTTCACGGCCCTGGGTCTCCCCGATGGCAGGGTCGAGTACCTGTGGGCGTCAGACGTGGTGGACACCAAGGACTACTGGGAGAAGGTGATCCGCGTCATGAAGTCCACGAGCCTCAGGCGGACCCTCCGAGCCATGCCCATCATGGGGAGAAGCGCCGACACGACGGACGTGGAGACGGCGTGGGCCCTGTACCCGGCGATGCAGGCCAGCGACATCTTCCAGATGGACCTGGACGCGGCGTGCTCGGGGATGGACCAGAGGAAGGTTCATATGCTGGCAAGGGAGGCCGCGTCCAAGCTGGACTTCAATGTTCCCGTGTGTCTGCATAACCCTCTCCTCCCGGGCCTCCAGGTCACGGACGTGAACGGCAGCTTCGACGAGGACGAGGGCATCAACCAGAGTATAAGGCACAAGATGAGCAAGAGCGTCGCCAAGGGCGCCATATGGATCAACGACACCCCGGAGGAGATCAAGGAGAAGTACCGGGCGGCCTACTGTCCCGAGAAGGTTGTCGAGGACAACCCGGTGCTGGCGCACGCGCGGATGGTGGTGTTTCCCCACCTAGGAGCGCTGGAGGTGGAGAGGCTCAGGAAGTTCGGCGGAGACGTCGTGTTCCACAGCTTCGAGGAGCTGGCCCAGACCTACGCCAAGGGCGACCTGCATCCGCTGGACCTCAAGAACGGGGTCTCCGCGGCCATGATCAAGCTCCTGGAGCCCGTGGCAGAGTACTTCGAGAAGAAGCCCGAGAACCTTGAGAAGATGCGGCGGCTAACCATCACCAGGTAGCTACAGCATCATCTCGGCGACGTCAACCAGCCTGCAGCAGTACCCCCACTCGTTGTCGTACCACGCGAGCACCTTAGCCATGCGGCCGTTGGCCCTGGTCTCCGAGGCGTCCACGACCGAGGAGTAGGGGCTGTGCACGTAGTCGACCGACACGAGCGGCTCCTCCGAGTAGCCTATGATCCCCTTCATGGCTCCCTCCGAGGCGGCCTTGAACGCCGCGTTGATCTCGTCGACGGTAGCCCGCTTCTCAAGGTTGACCACCAGGTCCACTAGGGACACGTCGGGGGTCGGCACCCTGAATGCTATGCCGTCGAGCCTTCCCTTCAGCTCGGGCATGACCTCCCCTATGGCCTTGGAGGCCCCCGTGCTGGTGGGTATGATGCTCAACGCGCCGGCGCGCGCCCTCCTCAGATCCTTTGAGCGTTTATCCAGCAGCGTCTGCGCGTTAGTGTAGGCGTGGATCGTCGACATGTACCCAGACTCTATGCCGTAGCCGTCGTGGAGCACCTTGGATACAGTCGCCAGGCAGTTGGTGGTGCACGAGGCGTTGGAGACTACGCTGTGTCTCTCCCTGTCGTAGACGCCGTCGTTGACCCCCAGCACGATGGTGCAGTCCACGTTCTTCCCGGGCGCCGCGACGAGCACCTTCTTGGCGCCTGCCTTCAGGTGCTTACTCGCCGCCTCTTTGCTCCTGTACTGGTCAGAGGCTTCAATGACGATCTCCACGCCCAGCTCCCTCCATGGAAGCTTCTCCGCGTCGCTCTCGTAGAGAACCCTCACGGGTTTGCCGTCAACGTATATGTTCTCCTTGTCCCACTCGACGGTGAACGGCGCGCGCCCATGGACGCTGTCATACTTCAAGAGATGGCCGAGGGAAGCCGCGTCCCCTCTGTTGACCGCCACGAACTCCAGCGGCGACCCCTTCTCCATGGCAGCCCTGAGGGCGAGGCGCCCGGTCCTGCCGAACCCGTTAACCGCGACCTTCACACTCAACCCGTATACCTCTTATATCAGCCTCAACATACGCAGATAAGTCTAACCCAGTTCGGGAACCTTTTTATCTAGAGACCCCGCCAATGTAAACGAGCGTCAGAAAAGACGCTTGCATCAAAGTACACTCTCACCTGCAGGGAACCCCGACGCATGCGGTTCTCCTGCACTCACATCGGAAAAAGAAGGGTTTGATTCTATCACGCCCGGGCAGGCCCCAATTAATGCGCCGGGGGCCCCTGCGGTAAGGGTGACTAAAGCATGAGAACAGAGATGATCATAGGTGAAAGATACAGAAAAGTTCCCTGGCGCGAAGTACGTGATAAAGGTCAAATTCTCGGTGGAAGGCGTCGTGGAGAAGCACGACGTCATCGGCGCCATATTCGGCCAGACCGAGGGCCTCTTCCCCAAGGACTTTGAGCTAAGGGAGCTGATGAAGTCAGGCAAGATCGGCAGGATCGACATAGAGCTGAAATCCGCTAAAGACAGGACCACAGGCACAGTGATGGCCCCGAGCAGCTTGGACAGGGCCGAGACCGCCGTCATCGCGGCGGCCATGGAGACCGTGGACCGGGTAGGCCCCTGCGCCGCGAAGATGAAGATAGAGCAGATCGCGGACGTCCGCAGCGAGAAGCGCGCCCAGATAGTGTCGCGAGCCAAGGAGCTCATGAAGAACTGGGTGGTCAAGGAAGGCTACGAGATCGAGAAGCTCCTCGACGAGGTCCAGAAGGAAGATAAGAAGGTCAAGGCCGTCAACTATGGACGTGAGAGGCTGACAGCCACCCCCGACATAAGCAGGAGCAAGGAGATAATCGTCGTCGAGGGACGCGCAGACGTTAACAACCTCATAAAGAGCGGGATCACAGGCGTCATAGCCCTAGAGGGCGTGAAGGTGCCGAACACCATAAAGAACCTGGCCAAGAAGAAGGAGATAACCGCCTTCCTCGACGGCGACAGGGGCGGAGACCTCATACTGCAGGAGATGCTACAGGTCGCGAAGCCCAAGTACGTGGCCCGCGCACCACGAGGCAAAGAGGTCGAGGAGCTCACTCCCGACGAGATAAATGAGGCCCTCGCCAACAAAGAGGCCCTAGAGGAGGTAATGGTCTCAAGCGAGCTGGCTGGGATAGCGCAAGGTCTCCGCGGCACCCTTGAAGCGGTGCTGCTGAAGGAAGACGGAAGCCAGGCCGGCAGGATACCGGTAAGCGACCTCGTGGACAAGCTGAAGAACAGCGAAGGCGTGAGCACAGTCCTGTTCGACGGCATAGTCACAGGGAGGCTCATCGACGCCGCCAATGAGAAGCGTATAAAAACCATCATAGGCGAACGCGTCGCCGAGGGGGTACGCATCCCCCGCGGCCTAGAGGTAAGATCCTTCAAAGATCTAAGCTAAACATTTTTTCCATCATCTTTTTTGTCTCATTCTACGACGCAGCGCAGGCTTAGACATGACCAGGTCTTCGAATACCGCGCCGAAGTCCTCGTCGTCAGCGAGAACACGTTTGATGTAGACTCCTGTCCTGCCCACCTTCCCCCGCCTCTCCAGGGTCCGAACCCTCTCCTGAACGATCTTTATGTCCACTCCCAGGAGGCCGGCTACACGCCCCTCGCGCCCCTGCACTGCAGACTCCCTGTGCCCCGTCTCCGTCGGCTCTATCAGCATGAGCCTCTTGTCCACGCCGGGCACCCTCGCCAACGTCTGGAGCCGTGGGTATCTTAGGGAGCCGGCGAAACTGTAGAACTCAGCCTCGCTGGCCCTCAGCTCCACGAGGGGGAGGCTGTAGCCTCGGTCGGGTTCCGTGTAGAGGTACGCCTTGGCGGCGTAGCTGGGGGTGGCCTGGATGATCTCTCTCCGACGGATGCGTGCGCCCCGTCTCTCGAGGACAGCCTGGACGATGGTGGGTGACGGCGGGCTGGTCATCCATATGTCGATGTCGCTGCCGTCCCTCACGTCGCCTCGGGCTATGCTGCCGTAGACGGCGGCGTCGATATGGGCCTCGTGGAGGGGTCTCATCATCTCCTCCGCCTCGGCCCTCAGCATCCGCAGTAGCCGCCAGCGGCCCTCCGTGTACTCTATGTGCATCTCGTCCAAGGTTTCCTCATATTCACCCCGTGGGCGTTCCCCTTATATGTTAAGCCTCGGTCACATATGCTGCATGGCTTCAAGCAGCACAGCGACGCTGGCGCTCGTCCTGGTGGCGTGGGTCGTCTTCTACCTCGCGGCGAAGAGGCTGAAGCTGGACGAGAAGGGGTGGGTCGTGGAGCCTTACTACGCGCTCTACAAGTCGACGAGGCTGAACGACCTCGTGAAGCGGATCGCCGGGTGGAGCCCCGGGTTCTGGAGGGTGCTAGGGAACATCGGTGTCGCCGCCAGCGTGGGCCAGGTGAGTTTCATCACCTACATACTGGTCAAGAACCTGTGGAGCTTCTTCTTCGCCCCCGAGCTGGCCACGCCGGTGCAGCCGCTCATCCCCGGGGTCACCATAAGCATCGACAGCATGCCCTGGTTCCTCCTGGGCGCGGGCATCATAATACTCACCCACGAGCTGGGCCACGGCGTCATGTGCGTCGTGGAGGACGTCAAGGTGAAGTCCACCGCCGTGATGCTGGCGGTCATAACCTTCGGTGGCGCCGTGGAGCCGGACGAGGAGTCCATGGAGCAGGCGAGCTTCATGTCTAGGATGAGGATCTACGCCATAGGCAGCATTATCAACCTCGTCACGGGGCTGCTCACGATACCTGTGTTCATAGCCTTCGGGCGGTCCATGCCCGTGCCGCTGATAATCTTCCTCAACTGGATATACTTCGTGGGCATAAACCTAGCCATGATGAACATGCTGCCCATCGGGCCCCTGGACGGTGGGCAGATGTGGCGCACCTACACGGAGAGGCTGGAGGGAGGCAAGATCCTTCAGAGCATCGCAACCTACGGCTTCATAGCCCTGATCCTGTCAAACATAACACTGAGCCTGGCGAAGTTCGGGTTCGTACCAATATAGCCCGGTTCTGTAGGGTGGGAGCGTCTTCACGCGCAACGTTTTTACTATGCCCGTGCGAGTGATAGTTGCAGCGGTAGGTAGGACCGGGGAGCTAGCCCTGCCCCCACGCCTCTAACGGGCTACAAGAGGGGTCAGTAACCTTCCAAGGGATCGGGGGCGCGCGGCGTAAGACGCACCGCGCTTCGTCGATGCCCTGCCCCGCGGGGCCGGCGGCTGATCCGTGTGCGGCCGTAGGGCCGCTACTGGGCACTCGACGGGCGAACCTGGCCAGGCCCGGGAGGGAGCAACCTAAGTCCGAACGTTTGGCGCTCGCGGGAAACCGGGGCGGAGAAGCGCATGCGGCACTGCTCCGCGTCAACCCGTGAACGGAGAGGGGGCTGCCGCTGCACCTACGTTTCCACAAGCTGACCCGAGTCCAGGTGCCAGTGATGTGGGAACTCGTCGCTCAGCGCCTCTATGTGGCTGACGACGATTATCTGGTCGAAGTACCTGCTCAGCTCGTCCCTCAGCAGCGTCATGAAGCCAGTGCGCCTCTGGGCGTCGAAGCCGCTGAGGGGCTCGTCTAGGAAGATGAAGCCGGGGCGGGCGCCCCTCGTGGAGGGGATGGTGCTGATGGCGAAGGCCAGGCGGAGGGCGAGGCTGAACTGGTCCTGGGTGGCTCCGCTGAAGACGCCTTTGCCGCGCCAGTGCTTGGCTTCCCTGTCGTAGACCTGTATGACGTACCGCTCCTCGTCTATCCGCGCCATGCTGTACCTGTTGTCGGTGAGGGCGGGGAGGAACTGCATCATGTGCTTCTCGACGTTCTGCTTGACGCCGGACATGATGGTGTCCCTCGTGGCGTCGAGGAGCTTCACGGCTCGGCGCATGGCCTCTAGGTCGAACTCCTCCCGGGCGTTCGTCTCCTGAAGCGACGGGTACTCCTCCTTCAGTGAACGGGTCTGCTCCCTGGTCACCATGGATTCCTCCATGTCCTTGGCTCGCTCCCGGTGCTCTGTCTCGAGCCTCGATGACTCCTGCAGTTTTTCCCTGTGCTCTGTCTCTATCTCCGGCTCCTGCTCTAAGGATACACCGTGTTCACTCTCAAGCGCGTCATTAGCATCCCTGCTTCGTTTAACCTCGTTGCTGAGCCTCTCGATGGATCGTAGAGTCTCATCGAGGCTACGCTGGAGCTCCGGTTTGAGTGCCACTGCCTCCCTGTTAGACTCGAGCCTCGTCTCCAGCTCTGTCACCTTTTTATAGGCTTTCTCGTGTTCGCCTCTGATCTCTGCCTCGGAGTCCACGGAGACCCCCGTCTCTTCATGTTTCTCGGCTATCTGCTCGTTGAGCCTGCTCAGGGCGTCGAGGTGGGACTTCATCTCCGCCTCGAGCTCCATCAGATTAGCTTT
>DAOVEE010000110.1 GCA_030669135.1 Candidatus Bathyarchaeota archaeon
CCAGGCGGAGTTCATCAACGCCGTGCCCGACGGCAGGTTCCCGGCGGGAGACCCTGAGCCCAACGCCGAGACGCTGAGGCGGCTAGGCGGCTACATGAGGGCCCGCGGCATTCCCGTCGGGTTCGGGTTCGACGGGGACGGAGACAGGATGATGCCCGTGGGCCCCGATGGAGCCATGGTGAGCCCGGATAGGGTGCTGGCTGCCTACGCCGGGTACGCCGTGGAGAGGAGCGGCGGAGGCGTCGTGGTCACCCACGTGGGGGCGTCCATGAGCGTCGACGACGTGGTTACAGCTGCGGGAGGCAGGGTGGTTCGGACCCCCGTGGGGGACGCCTTCGTCACCGAGGCCATGATGGAGCACGGGGCAGTCTTCGGCGGCGAGCCGGTGGGCGCCTGGGTGATCCCTGAGGTACACATGTGCCCCGACGGCGTACTGTCGGCGCTGAAGCTCCTTGAGGCGCTGGGGGAGACGGAGACGACGCTGGAGGAGTTCGTCGGGCGGGCGCCGACTTACCCCCTCGGGAGGACCAAGCTGGAGTGCCCCAACAACCTGAAACAGGAGGCGATGAAGGCCGTGTCCGAGGGATACATGGACAGCTTCAAGGGAGTGAAGAATGTCAGCACCGTTGACGGCGTCAGGCTTGAGGTGGAGGAGGGATGGGTCCTCGTCAGGCCGTCGGGGACAGAGCCCCTCATAAGGGTGACCGTGGAAGGTAGAAGCAGGGAAGACGTGGAGGCCCTGATGCTACGGGCTGAGGACATGGTGAAGAAGGTGTTAGGTGGTTTGAAGTGAAGGCCGTGATACTCGCGGCGGGGAAGGGCACGAGGCTCAGGCCCCTGACGGATGGGTGCCCAAAGCCCCTGCTGCTGGTCGGCGGGAGGCCGCTCCTGGAGTGGCTCATACTCAGGGTCAGGGAGGCGGGCATAGAGGACATCCTCGTAGTGACCAACTATTTGGAGGACATGATCAAGGAACGGTTCGGGGACGGCTCCGGTCTGGGGGTCAACATCAGCTACGTCACCCAGAGGGAGACCCTGGGCACAGCCGACGCGTTCAACTCGGCCGTCGAGTGGGTCGGGACGGAAAGCTTCATGGGGCTCTACGGCGACCATTTCGTCTCAGAGGGCATCCTGAGGGGGCTACGGGACGGCCACGTGGAGGGCGAGGTCACGGTCACCGGGCTCAGGGTGGAGGACCCGAGCCAGTACGGCGCCTTCAAGCTCTACGGCGACGTCGTCACCGGGGTGGTGGAGAAGCCGCCCAGGGGAACAGAGCCCAGCAAATACGCCAACGTGGGCATCTACGTGTTCCCGGCGAAGGTCTTCAGCTACATCGCCGAGACCAAGAAGAGCAGCCGAGGCGAGCACGAGATCACGGACACCATGCAGCTCATGATCGACGACGGCGTGACCCTCCACATGCACGAGATACACGAAGGCGACTGGCTGGACATAGGGCTCCCATGGACCCTGCTGGAGGCCAACAGGCGAGCCATGGCGGATCTAGAGACCAAGGTAGAGGGCATCGTCGAGAACGGGGTCCACATGAACGGCTCCGTGTGGGTCAAGAAGGATGCCCGGGTGCGTTCCGGGGCGTACATCGAGGGCCCGGTGATCATCGGGGAGGGCGGCGACGTGGGACCCAACTGCTACATCCGGGAGGGCACCTGCCTGGGCAGAGGCGTCCGGATAGGCAACGGCTGCGAGATAAAGAACAGCATAATAATGGAGGGAACCCACGCGGCCCACCTGAGCTACATAGGGGACAGCCTGATAGGCGCCAACTGCAACCTGGGCGCGGGCACCATAACGGCCAACCTCCGCTTCGACGAATCCGACATCGAGGTCACCGTGAAGGGGGAGAGGATGAGCAGCGGCCGACGAAAGCTGGGCGTCATCATGGGGCACGGCGTCCAGACGGGCGTCAATGTATCCATCCACCCCGGCGTGGTCATCGGCAGCGGCAGTTGGATAGCGCCGGGGATCACTGTCCAGAGAGACGTCAAGGGCGGCGTCATAGTGTACAAGATGCCGAAGTATGAGGAGAGGCCACGCTAGGCGCCCCACCACATTTATTACCCTCCGCACCGGAATTCAGACCGGAAATGGAGCGCGACGAGTTCAAGAAACGGTTCCCAACCCTCGCCAAGGAGATGGAGGAAGGCAAAGGTAAGGCAGACCTCGAGTTCGAGGTAAAGCCGCCCAAGCCCCAGCGCAAGTTCGCGGGCTACGATCCCGATGTCGTCGACTTCATCAGGCGGTGCAGCGGCGAGGAGGAGGCCCTCGAGATCATCGGGTACATCAGGGGCAGGGAGGAGATTACCGTCGAGGAGGCCGAGCGGCTGTGCAGGCAGCTGGAGGAGGAGGGCCTCAGGAGCTTCGGCCCCAAGAAGAAGTCAGGCCACTACGAGCGCGAGGGCTAGCTCTTCACCATGGGTGGCAGCCACTCCCCGGCACAGCACAAGATTCTTAAATCCATCCGGGACATCCCCAAAAAACTAATTTCATGTAACAGGGAACAAAACACTCCATTACAGCCCTAAAAAACGTTATTCCATGTTACATGTAATAAAAAAGGAAAGTTAACGGAGCTTGGACATGCTCTTCTCCAAGAACCCAAGGTCGAGCTTCTTCAGGGTCTCCTTCGTCGGGATGCCCCTCTCGTCCCAGCCAAGGGTCTCGAAGTATGTCTGCAGCTTCGTGTTCACGAGTTCCCGGTCTGTAGTCTTGCCCTTGTAGGGGCCGCTGGGCAGCGGCTCGTAGAACCGTGGCGGGTTGTCGTCGTCCTTCACGGGCTCCCACTCTAGGTCGGGGCCTCCCATCATGAGGAACGCCTTCTGAAGCGTGACGATCCTGGGGCCGGTCACCGTACGCCAGCTCTCAAGGGTTATAGGGAAGCCCGTGATGGCTTTGGCGAAGTCGAAGACCAGGCTCTGGGGCACCCCGTAGTACGTGAAGTTACAGAACACCGCCGAGTCGGTGAACACGGAGCCGCTCATGTCGCTGTAGCCGTCCACCGCGACGCTGGTGTGGTCGCCTCCCTGTACGCTGGCGGCGTAGCTGATGTCGTGGGTGTAGTCGACGTCGCTACGGGTGCCATGGGCGCCGATCTCGATGCCCTTGACGTGCACAGCATACTTGAGCGTCTCCTCCGGCTTGAGTCCCTTCATCTCAGCGATCTTGAGGGCGGCCCTGTAGGTGCCCTCGGCGAGCACGTCGCCGATCTTCTCGCGGTAGGCCATCATGTGCAGTATCCTGTCGAAGGTTTCCGGGTCGCCCCACTTGGGCTTGAACCCGAAGTCGCTGTCCTTGAGGATGCCGCGCTGGTGGAGCTCGACGGCGTAGCCCGCCGTGTTGGGGCCGTTGATGCCGCTGTGCCCCAGCTTGTCGGCGAGGGTCGCGAGATGTATGTTGGCCTCGGGGTCGTAGATGCCGAAGTTGGTTCCGCAGTATGCCTGAAGCTCGTAGTCGGGCATGTCGGTGATGTCGCCCTTCCACTTGCCTGTCTTGATGCAGCTGATCTTCATGCAGTTGGTGGTGCAGTTGAAGTCGGCCCACTTCTTCTTGACCCAGTACCTGTGCTCGAACATGGGGCCTGCGTAGCTCTTCTCGTCGTGCCACTCCTCTTGCCAGTTCCTAATGGGTTCCGAGCTGGTCTCGGCGCCTACGCTGTAGCCCGCGTAGCCGGTGCCTTCACGCCTGAACTGGCTGCGACCTATGAGTATCTGGTGGGTCTTCCTCCAGAGGAGCTTAGCCGACTCGGGGGCGTCCACCTTCGGCAGGCTGCCGCGGCCCTTGGCGACCACCGCCTTCAGGTTCTTGCTACCCATCAGGGCGCCGTAGCCGCCGTACCCAGCTGCGTGACATAACTTCGTTATCACCGCCGCGTTCCGTACTATGTTCTCGCCGGCGGGGCCGATGTAGATCATGCCCGGGTCCTTCCAGAGGCCGACGTTGGGCTTCCTCTTGGTCAGCTCGGCTGTTACCTCTTTGTTGAGTTTGATGAGAGTCTTCTCTCCGTTCAGCCCCCATAGGTGGCCTGCGTCCCTAAGTTCGGCGCCGTCGTCCGTGATAAGCAGGTACACCGGCTTGTCGGCCTTGCCTGTGAAGGTGACGCCGTCGTAGCCTGCCTCCTTGATCTCGTTGGCGAACTCGGTGGCCGCCGTGGACCCGACTGTGCCCATGCTCACTGGGCTCTTGCCGCTGACGCATATCCTTGAGCCAGGGTAGATGCCCGTCATGGGGCCCGTGTAGACCATCAGGGGGCTCTTGGGGTCGAGAGGGTCGAGCTCAGGGTACTTGTCGCCCACCTTGTCCCAGAGGACCTTGGCCGCGAGGCCGCGGCCCCCGAAGTACTGTTCGAGTACCTTGTCGCTGTACTCGACTTCCTTGATCTTGTCCTTGGTGAGGTCTACGTCGAGCCACTTGCCCGCGTATCCGCCGGGTGTCATTCTATTACCTCCTCTCCCTTCTCGCCGAACATCTTCACCGCCAGGTCGCGGGCCGTGTCCACGGGGTTCCTGCTGTAGAGCTTCCTGTGGATATTCGGCTCCTCGTTGACGATGGTGAGGGCGTTGTATCCCGCCTCTATGCAGACCTCCACGCACTTGGGTTCACCGCCGCAAAGGTCACAGATGGTCGCCTTGTTGTCTCCGGGGTGCAGGAAAGGCACGGTGCCGGGGCACGCCGTGATGCAGTCGCCGCAGCTGGTGCACTTCTCCCTGTCAACGATCACCGCCCCATAGTCGGGGTCCACGCTAAGCGCGTCGACCGGGCATGCACTCACACACGGATAATCCATGCACTGGGAGCAGAGGTGAGGCACCTCGACGCCGGGGAACGGCATGAACACACGAACTCTTGAAGCCTCGGGCCACATCCAGCCCTCGTGGTGTATGCTGCAAGCAAGCTCGCAGCGCCTGCACCCTGAGCAGAGGGAGGGGTCCCGCGCAATCCAAATAGGTTTTACCAATGTTTTCCACCAGAAGTATATGCATATTTGTCTTATAGTGATGAATAAAAAGATTCGCAAATCGTGACCAGATTTCGAATTGCACCAATATGCATATCGGTTTTGGTGGTGGGAAAAAAAGTAAAAACAAGAAAAAGAGGTTACTGACGGAATCTCTCCATCAAAGGATCCACGTCGGACAGCCCGAGCCTGTCGAGGGTCTCCTTCTTCGGGATGCCCCGCTCGTCTCAGCCAAGGGTCTCGAAGTAGACCTGTATCCTGATGTCCACCCGCTCCCTGTCAGTCACCATCCCCTAGTAGGGGCCGCTGGGCAGCGGCTCGTAGAACCGGGGCGGGTTGTCGTCGTCCTTCAAGGGCTCCCAGGTGACGTCGGCGGGGATTTGAAATTTTCGAGGAGCCATTATTGGACGGCTCTGACGTCGTCGTACTTCCTCATTATTAGGCGGGTCAGATCTGGCTGCATCGTATACAGGGTCCTGGCCTCCCCCTTCGGGATGAATAGCCGTATCATGTAGGTCTTGCCGACCCTGTCGGCGGCGTTCATGTAGACCTCTGGGCACCTGAACCCTCCGTTCCCGCAGTTTTCTTGGAACTCCTCTATGGCGGGCTTGACGACTTTATCCATGACCTGTTTCTCGGTGACGTCGTGGCCGAACCCCACCTTGAAGGTGTACTTGATGTAGCCCTCATGGGTCAGGTTCAGTATCTTGCTGTTCATGACCTGTGTGTTGGGCACCCTGAGCAGGTTGAACGTCGGCGTGTAGAGGTTCGTGTAGTTGATGCTTATCTCCTCGACCTGCCCCTCCAGGTCGCCTATCTTCACATAGTCCTTGACCTTGAAGGGCTGCGTGAGGAGGACGTAGAACCCCGCCACGATGTTGTTGATGGTCTGGCTAGAGCCGAAGCCCAGCGCGGCGCCTACGAGGGCCGAGCTGCCGAGGAATATGTCTGTGGGCATCTCGAATATGTTGAACACGGTCGTCGTGGTTACGACTATGGCGACGACCCTGAGCAGAAGCCTGATGATGTTTCGGATGTGGGGCTCAAGCTCCAGTTCCTGGCCTTTGCTCTCGAGAACGCCGACTATGACGCGGTAAACCACGTATACCAAGAGGACTGCGGCGACGGACCATGCGAACTTCATGTAGTTGAGCTGGAGGTACTCAACGACGTCTTCGTACATACAGTGCAGCATGGAGGACCTGAATATATCAGTTATCCTGATCCTTCTGCTCTTTCTTCTCTACGACGCCTCTGGTTTCCCTTGGCTCCACCGATCTCCTTATCTGGAGTATGAGGTTCGCGAGGAGCCCGAACAGGGCTATCTGGACCCCTGATGTGACCAGCAGCATGGAGATCAGGTA
>DAOVEE010000148.1 GCA_030669135.1 Candidatus Bathyarchaeota archaeon
ATGTGCTTGTAGAACGGGTCGGTGGTGCTCACCGCGACTATCTTGTCGTCCATCTGCTTACCATCCACCATCTTTATGTTCGCCACGGGCCGCGCGACCGTGACGCAGCCCGTGAAGGTGGGCTCGTTGATCAGCAGCACCGCGTCCAATGGGTCGCCATCGTCGTCCAGCGTCCGGGGGATGAAGCCGTAGTCGCAGGGATAATAGGTGTACAGCACCCTGTTGAGCTTGAAGACCCCCATCCTGGCGTCGTACTCGTACTTGTTCCTGCTGTTTCTCTGTATCTCCGTCACTATGTGGATGCTCTCAGGGGGATCAGGCCCAGACGGGAAGTCGCGCCAGTAGTTCACCATAACGAGCATTCAGAGCGAAGCCCACGATTTAAGCGATCCCATTCGGTTTAAACTCTTATCAGTAGAGCCCCCTGTAGACTCCTCGTGATCACTGGAGAGAGGGTGGACCTCAAACCCTTCAGCCTGGATGACTTAGAGTTTCTGTACAGGTGGAACAACGACCCGGATTACGCGGGCGAGTACGAGCCCCCGGAGCAGGCGACCAGAGAGGAGCTGGAGGAGTGGCTGCTTGAGAAGAAACCCGGACAACGCTGGTACATAATACAGACGAAGCAGGGCTTAGGGGTGGGGCAGTTAGTCGCCAAGGAGAAAGAAGACAACACCATACAAATCGGTTACCGGGTCACCCCGCCAGCGAGGAACAAGGGGCACTGCACAGCCGCGGTTAGAACAGTCGTCAACTATCTCTTCTCCGAGACAGACGCCGAGAGGATCACCGCGGAGGCAAACCCGAGGAACGCGGCTTCCATCCGCGTCCTTGAGAAGGTGGAGTTCACCCAGACCTGTTACAAGGAGAAGGCCGTCGAGATCAACGGCGTCTGGATGGACGGAGCAGTCTACGAGATAAAGAAGAGCGACTGGCTCTAAAGCTCGCTATAGAGCTCGTCCACGTTGCTGAGAATCTCGCGCCAAAGATCAAGGGTCTCCTCGGCCTCCTTCTTGTCGAGGATCTGGATGACGAAACCTGTGTGGACGAGCACGTAGGTGCCCGGCTTGACGCTGCCCTGCTCCATGAGGTCGATGATCGCCTCACGCTTGATGCCTCCGAAGTCGACTACGGCGGTGCGTCCCTCGACGCTCTCCACCAGCCCCGGAATCGCTAGGCACATATCACTGAGTTGACTGGGCCGCCGCTTATATTGGTATGGATTTAAATCGCGGCGAGCATTCAGGGTGCCTAACATAGGTGAAACGTTTGGAAGGCAAGGCTCAGAGGATATTCACGGCGATATTCTTCGCCACCTTCTTCGCCATGTTCGGCGAGACCATACCTCAGAGCTTTCAGCCCCTCTTCATCGCCGGCCTAGGCGTCACACCGGCCGTCGTCGCCCTCATCTACAACATCAGGAACGTCGTCCAGACACTGCTCCGGCTCGTCGCCGGCACCATCAGCGACAGCCTGGGCAGGAAGAACATGATGCTCTTCGGCATGGCCCTCTTCGCCGTCATACCCTTCATCTACAGCGTCGCCCAGACACCGACGCTCCCCATCGTGGCCATGTTCGTCAGCGGCCTAGCCCTCAGCATCTACTTCCCACCCTCCGAGGCATACGCCTCCAGCCTGTTCCCGCCGGAGAAGGCCGGAGAGGCCATGGGCCGCTACCATATGAGCTGGGCGGTGAGTTCGGTTATAGGCCCAGCGGTGGGCGGCTTCCTCGTCGGGTTCTTCCCCGACTATAGGCCTCTATTTGTCATATCAGGGATAATCACTGCACTTGGGTTCCTACTCATCTGGAGGTACACGGAGGACGACAGGGACGTCAGCTGCCCCATGAAGCCCGGCGTCCAGATACAGATGATCATCTCCGAGTTCCCGTCCACATTGAGGAGGCTCCTCGGCAACAGGAAGGTGCTCGTGGCGTCGATAGCGGTCTTCGCCCACGCGTTCTGCCACTGGGGGCTCATCGCATTCATCCCGTTGCTGGGCGCAGAGATGGGTATGAACGAGTTCATGATCGGTTTGACGCTGACTGCGAACGCCATCGCCATCGCCGTGAGCCTACCCATCGTTGGACCCCTCTCGGACCGGGTGGGCAGGTTCAAACCTATAGCCGCCGGGCTTCTCTTTAGCGTCGCCGCGTTCGCGCTGTTCCCTCTGGCGCACTACTTTTGGATGCTTCCGGTCTTAAACGCCGTGCTTGGGCTCTGCGCGGTCCTCGTCTTCCCCATCAGCCAAGCCGCGACCATGGAGGCGCTGCCGCCGGAGGACAGGGGCTCCGCCACAGGGGTCTGGGGGATGATAATGTCCCTCGGCGGCACCGTCGGCATGTTCACCATGAGCGGAGTACTATCCGTGTCCACCATCGAGTGGGTGTTTTACGCCAGCGCCGGCGTCACTCTCGTCCTATCCCTCGTGGTAGTAGCCATGAGGGGCTACTTCGATTAGGGCGCCAAAATCACGGCATCAGCAGATCCTGAAGAGCCGGTGTTAAACTTTGGGCCTCTTAACCGCCTTCACCTCGTAGGTCTCGGAGTCAACAACGACGCCGTAGTCAACCTCGGCCGACGCCGGGGACACCAGGCCGCTGGCTACGTCCGCCACGACCTTCTCGACGGGCCTCGTCAACGGGTCCCCGAAGCCTCCGCCTCCCGGGGTCATGATGATCAACGTGTCGCCTCGACGCATCTCGATCGTGCACTTGGACGGGAGCACCTCCTCTTCGCCTGAAGCCCTTCTCAACGTGTAGACTCCCAAGCCCCCCGGCTTGCCTCCCTGGAGACCCCACGGCGGTATCTTGTTGCGTTCAGCCATGATGCTGAGCACAGCCTTGTCGCTGGTCATTGTCCAGGTGCGCTCTATGCCGCAGCCGCCCCTATTCTTCCCGGGGCCTCCGCTATCCGTCCGGAGCCTGTAAGCGTGGAACATGAAGGGGAGGTAAGCCTCCAAGGTCTCTATGGGGGTGTTCATCGTGTTGGTCATGTTGACGTGTACGCCGTCGACGCCGTCCCCCGTGGGCCTTCCGCCGCTGCCTCCGCCGATGGTCTCGTAGAACGTCCAGGGCTGGCTGCCTGGCAGCGTGCCGCCGATGGTTATGTTGTTCATGGTGCCCTGACCCGCCGCGGGCACCTTACCCGGCAGTATCTGGCTGAAGGCCTTCATCAGGACGTCTACGTTGCGCTGGCTCGTCTCGACGTTGCCCCCCGCCACAGGCGCAGGCCTATTCGGGTTCATCATGCAGCCTTGGGGTATCCGGAGCGTTATAGGCCTGAAGCACCCGTCGTTCACCGGTATCAGTGGATCAGTGACGCTGATCAGCGTGAAGTAGATCCCCGCCACGGTGACGCCGAGGGGCGCGTTCACAGGTCTCTCCACCTGCTTCGAGGTCCCCGAGTAGTCGAACGTGATCTCGTCTCCCCGCTTCGTCACGGTGACGACTATCTCCACGTCGCCGCCGCCCGGTAGTATGTCCTCCATGTAGTCAAGGGCGCTGTAGACGCCGTCTGGCATGGCTGATATCTCCTCCCTCATGCGGCGCTCGCTGTAGTCCATGGTTTGGTCCATGGCCTCGTGGAGTGTGTCGACGCCGTGCTGCTCCACGAGCTCGGCTACGCGTCTCGCCCCCGTGTTGTTGGCGGCGATCTGTGCCCTGAGGTCCCCCATCTGCACCTCCGGGGTCCTGACGTTGCTCCTGATAAGCGCCTGTATGTCCCGGTCTATGACGCCTCGCTTCACCAGCTTGACAGGCGGTATTATGAGGCCTTCCTGGTAGAGCTCGGTGCTGTCTGCCGCGAGGCTGCCTGGCGTCTTCCCTCCAATGTCGGTGTGGTGGGCCTTGTTGGCGGCGTAGGCGACGATCTCGCCGTCGTTGAACACGGGCGCTATGACGGTGAGGTCGGGGAGGTGGGTGCCGCTTATGTACGGGTCGTTGAGGAGTAGCATGTCGCCTGGCTCAAGCTCGTCCCAGTAGGTCTCGAGGCCCACCCTGACGGCCAAGGCCATGCTGCCGAGATGCACGGGTATGTGCTCGGCCTGGGCGATGAGCTCCCTCCTGTGGTTGAACAGGGCGCAGCTGTGGTCCATCCTCTCCTTGATGTTGGGGCTGTAAGCCGACTTCTTGAGGGCTATACCCATCTCCTCGGCCGCGTAGATGAGGGCCCCCTTGATGACCTCGACGGTTGTGATGTCCACAGTCAACTCGTCAGCCTCCTCAGTATCAGGTTGCCGTAGTCGTCCGGCGTGTAGCTCCAACCCGGGTACACCACGGTGGTGGCGTCGTACTGCTCTATCACGGCGGGGCCCTCCCTGAGCCCGTTCAGGGCGGCGCGTCGATGCACCTCGGTCTCCACCCATTCCCCCAGGTTCTCGTAGAATACCCTCCTGTGATCCGGTGACGGGTCAGATCTGTTTCTTCGGCGGCGTCTCAGCTTCGGCTTCTCAAGGAACCCTATCACCCTGAGCTTCGCGTTCACTATCTCGGTGGGCTCCTCCTCGGCTGAGTAGCCGTATACCTCATTGTGCTTGACGTGGAACGCCTTGACGCTCTCCGATATCGATGAACGGGTCACGGGTTTCTTGGTGTCCAAGCTTAGCTCGAACCCCTGGCCCCTGTACCTTATGTCCAGCGTCCGCTGGAAGCTGCGATGCCTCTCCGGAATGCCTTCCCGGCTTAGCGTCGCCGCCCCGTCGACCTCCATCTCCCTGTAGAGCCTCTCCAGCTCAGCCG
>DAOVEE010000294.1 GCA_030669135.1 Candidatus Bathyarchaeota archaeon
TTGAGGCAACGGCGTTGGGGGCCGCAATTTGTGCGGCAGTAGGGACAGGGTTCTAAAATGGCTTCGATGAAGCGGAGGAGGCCATGGTCCGTTTTAGGGACCCGTTACATCCAGACAGGGGTAACCACGCGACATATGAAAGGCTCTACCAGAAGTGGCTTAAGGTCCGTGAATGCTTGCCCGGAATGCTTTAAACGGCAACGGGATCCAGATATGAAGTGACCCGCCTTGGATACGATGCAAGAACTGAGAAGTAGACTGGCTAAGGTTGGGAGGCAGCTGTTCGCCGACGGCCTCACCTACGGCGCCTCGGGTAACATCAGCGCAAGGATGGAAGACGCAAACAAGTGTCTGATCAAGCCTTCAGGATACCGGTTCTGCGACTTGGAGCCGGAGCACTTCATAGTGGTGAACATCGACACCCGGGAGGTAGTCGAGGGCGACGCCAAGCCCAGCATAGAGACCCCTTTCCACACCCGGCTCTACCAGCAGTGGCCTGAGGCAGGAGGCGTCGTGCACATACATCCGAAGTACTCGACCATACTTTCCATCGCCGGAAGGGAGATCGTGCCCATGGGCCTCGATCTGTATCAGGCTCCGGCTCTCGCGAAGGGCATACCGTTGTCCAGGTTCGCGCCCCCTGGAACGGAGGAGCTCGCCGACAACCTGGTTGAGGCGATGAAGGACCACGTGGCGTGTCTCATGCCTCAGCACGGCGTCACGGCCATTGGAAGGACCATCGAGGAGGCCGCCGTGAACGCCAGGGTAGTAGAGGCTTTGGCCGAGCTGCAGTACAACGTTATGCAGGTGGCTGAACCCGACCCTCTGCCTGACTCAATGCTGAAGATGCTCGTGAATATAGCCAAGGAGAAAGGGTTACTCGTCTAGGGCGCTGTCCTTCTTCATCTTGGCGAGCCTGTGGACGAGGGTTTCTCCCACCTCGAAGTCGTCTATAGGAGCAAGCTCTATGAGCCCGGACTCCTCCGCCGACATGAGTGCTTTCTCGCCTCGCTCCGTCCTCACAATCACCGTGGACCAGCCGCCGGGGCTTCCTACGTTGCCCACGGAGACGTCAGCGAACTCAGACGTGAAGTCGTCGCACCTGTGGCAGCAGGGGCGTACAAGAGCCTTTACTTTCTTGAGCCTGGCCTTGTGAACGACCTCGTCACCCTTGTAGGCGTAGAATCGGCCGCTCTTGATCTCGAACTTGGTGACCTTGCCGGGGTCGACGCCGTTAGACTCTAGGTAATCCATCAAGTCTCCGTAGTTGAAGGTCTCCATACAGAAGAGCCCGACCCTGAGCCCCACGGAGTCCGTGAACCTCTTGTTCCTGGACTTACCGAGGGTGAGCCTGCTTAACCCCCTCATCTGGCAGGCCGTACCCACCACGGCTATGTTGCCCAGCTTCTCCTCTTTCACGGCCTTCTTGACGCCGACGAGGGTCGGGCTCGACGTGTACTTGGTGCCCGCGCATTCGATCACGGTCTCCTTATCCTTAGCCATGACCGGGATCGGCATCCATATCTTGTCTTCCTCCAGGCCGGCAACGATAACAGCGTCGCCGCCGTCCTCGATGAACTGGGACAGCAGCGAAGTCACG
>DAOVEE010000066.1 GCA_030669135.1 Candidatus Bathyarchaeota archaeon
TCCTCTTCAGCGATTTTCTCTTTCGTAACATCGGCTTAAAGCAGAATGTGGGCGGGGTAATAAAAGGTGGAGGTTAGAGGCTCGCCTTGAAGGCGTTGAGCCGCTTCACTGCCTCTTTCAGAATCGGGACGGGCTTCACTAGGGGCACCCTTATGAACCCGTCGGCGCCGAAGCGGCTGCCCGGGCTCAGACGGACGTTCTGGCTCTCGTTGAGCTTCTCCAAGAACTCCGTGCTGCCCATGCCTGTGCTGCGGACGTCGAACCAGGCGTAGAACGCTCCCTCGAACATGTGGCACGGCCAGCCCAAGTCGTCTACTGCCTTGACGAAGTAGTTGCGCCTCTTCTCGTACTCGGCGTGCCGCTCGTCCACGTATTTGAAGTCGCCGCGTAGGCATGCTATGCCCATCCTGAACACGAACGTCGCCGGCCTGGGGGCGGTCATGCCCCTGATCTGGTTCGCCTTCTCCAAGTACATGTCCGGGACGATGTCGTAGCCGAGCCTCCAACCCGTCATGCTGAAAGTCTTGCTGAAGCTCATGATGCCCAGGGTGCGTTCCTTGTACTCGTCGCTGAGCCCTGCTATGCTCACGAACTTGTTGTCGTCGTAGACGTAGTGGAGGTAGATCTCGTCCGCGAAGATGGCCATGTCGTGGTCCACGGCCAGGTCGCCCAAGACTTTACACTCCTCCTCGTTGAACACGGTGCCCGTCGGGTTGGCAGGGTTGCAGAGCAGGATCGCCTTAGTCTTAGGGGTGACGTAGTCGGCGATAACACTCGGGTCAGGGTGGTAGTTCTTCTCCTTGAGCAGGGGCACAGTGTTCATCTTGACGCCCATGCCGTCGAAGATGCTCTTGTGACCCATGTAGTAGGGCGTGAACATGAGGACCTCGTCGCCCTCCTTGAGCACGGTGGCGAGGGCGATGTAGAGGGCTGCGCTGCTGCCGGCAGCGGGTATGACATGCTTGGGCTCGTACTCGACGCCCGTGAACATTTTATAGTAGTCTACGACTGCCTCCTTGAACTTCTCGGGGTAGCCCGAGTAGTGGGGGTAGTGGGTGTTCATTCCACCCTCGATGATACCCAAGAGAGCCTCGTTGATAGCGTACTGGGGCGCCTCAACGTCGGGGTCCCCGGCGCTTAACAATATCTGTTCCTTAGGCAATGTGAGTCACACTCCAATGAAAGGCATAGATACTAGTATTTAATAGAAAGGATGGGGTACATCTCGCCTCTTATGATCCAGAAATTGTTCCATTGATATGTATCGGTATTAAGTAACACTCGTTGATAATCCTTTAATTAGTTTTTATTTAAACCAGCACACATGTCCATGAGACACTCCAAGTACCAGACGTCGATGCAGATACTGGAAACAATCAGCGACGGCAACACCAGCCTCGTGGAGATCATGGAGACTACCTACGTCAACAAGAAGAAGGCCAGAAACATCGTCGGGCAGCTTGTCCAGCAAGGCTTCCTGTCCCAAGGCTACAACGAGAGAGGCCAGAAGACGGACACCTTCGACATGACGAAGAAGGGCAACAAGACGCTCGGAGAGTTCATGAAGGTGGCGGAACTCCTGAAGGTCCACGCACCTGAGATGCTGATGACTAAAAAAGAAGAGGTTTAGAAGAGGAAGCCTGCCCTGAGCGGATCATCCGGGTCGATGACGACCTGGTTCAACGCGGTTATATAGGCGGTAGCCATGACGTCGGGGACTATGGCCTTGTATTTGCCTACCTTCGTCTCCTCGGCTATCCTGCCCACCATCACCGTGCTTATGGTGGACTCAAACTTCACCTCGTCTCCGGGCTTCAGCTCGCCTTTACCGTACATGGCAGCCATGCGGGCGTTGGAGCATGTACCGGCGGGGCTGCGGCAGCTCTGTTTGGGCCCGAACACGTTCCAGTGCCTGCTCGTGTACTCCTTCTTCGTAGGCTCAGTGTAGAAGGTCACCAAGTCTAGTATCTTTAGATCGGGGTACTCAGGGTGATCTAGCTCGATCTGGTCCTTAATGTAGTTCCTCATGTCCCAGCCCAAAGGGATCCAGTAGTCCTTGTTATCGAGGCTCGGCTCTAGCCCAATGCTGTCGGCGTTCACGAAGGCGTACCAGAGGCCGCCGTACGCGATGTCTGCCTCGACCTCCCCGACTTTGGGGACGTCGAACTTCATGGTCTTCCAGTAGAAGCTGGGGACTCCCTGCATGTAGATTGCCTTGGCGACCCCGTCCTCTACCTCGACCTTTGTGCGGACTAGGCCAGCCACCGTGTCGAATGTGATGTCGGTTACGGGCTCCTTTACTTCGACCATGCCCGTGTTCACGAGGGCCGCGCTGCAGCTATAGGTACTGTCGCCGCAGGCGCTGAAGTAGCCGTTGGTCCAGAGGTAGATGACGCCGACGTCGGCCTCGGGGTGGCAAGGCTCGGTGAGCACGGCGCCAAGCATGCCCTCGAAGCCCCTGGGCTCCTTGAGCATGGTGCCTAGGAGGCTGTGATAATGGTCCTGGAAGTACTTCTGCTTCTCCTGCATTGTATTCCCGATGAGCTTGGGGACGCCGCCGACCAGTATGCGGGTGGCCTCGCCGCTGCAGTGGGTGTCGATGCACGAGAGATACCGTTTAAACTTCAACTAATACACCGTGTGTTAGTATTTCCTGCTACCTTTATACGATTATCGGGAGCACCCTTCACAGAAGATATTGCTTATCGTGAGATGGATCAACGGTGCTTTGATGAGATCATCAATTTGTTAAATATGGAAAGGCAAAGTATGAGGTGAAACAGATGGACGTGATGAGGGGAGCAGTCTATGTTTTCTCGGGAGCCTTAGAGATACTAATCCCGTTTGGCCTCGGTTTCATGCTGAAACGTCGATTGGGTGTAAGCTGGAGGTGGTTCTTCGTCGGCGCCGTGATGTTCCTCGCCTCCCTCATAAGATTCCCGTTGAACCAGTACGTCTACTCCGCCGTGTTGACTCGGGGCTATGGAGACACCTTTACCATGCTCATCTTAGCGGCTTTCCCGTCGCTTACGGCTGGTGTCTTCGAGGAGGGAGCCCGCTACATAGCCTACAGGTATGTAATCGAGACCCACGGCCTCAGGGAGGGGCTTATGTACGGGGCGGGTCACGGCGGCATAGAGTCCGTATTCATCGTGGGCGTCAACGTCCTGACCTTGGGCGTCCTGCTGCTGGTCAGCCCATCTTCTCTGCCTCAGCCGATCCTAGGATCCATACTGATGTCCCCCGCTTATCTGCCGCTCGTGGGGCTATACGAGAGGCTTGGAGCGATAACGCTTCAGATAGGGTTGTCCGTCATGGTGCTAGAGTACTTCAGAAATAAAGACATCAGGTACCTCGTGGGAGCGGTGGCCGTGCACTTCCTAGTGGACTTCGTCGCCTTGGCCACCCTCAGATATGGCTGGGTTTACCCCGAGTTGGTCATCACTGTGGTAGCCCTGGGGATGGGTTACTGGGTGCTTCAGAAGGCAAGAGATGAAGGCCTCACAGCGTGAATGGTTTACCTTCCTTGAGGACCCCCTCGGGTACCTTGTCCTTCCATTTGGTGAGCCACTCCAAGTCCCGCTCCCTCTCCCGGAGGTCGTCTGGCATGAGCTCCGGGATGGTCTCGACGGCGCTGCCTATGGGGTACCACCTGCCGCACTTGGCGCAGCGTAGGAGGCCCTCCTCGACCTCGACGAGGTTAAGGTACCTGTAGAGTACGTCTATCCCCTCCGGGTAGTCTTTCAGCAGCTTCTTCTCTTCGCGGCTCTTCTCGAAGCTTAGACGGTTGAGGAACTTCTTGGCGTCGGCGTACAGCTCCTGGGAGTAGGTGGAGCCAGTCTCGTCCACGATCTTCTCCAGCGCGGGCGGGCTTACGGTGCCGTCGACTATCTGCTTGGCAAGGTGGGCATACTGTTTCTTGAAGTGGATCGTGGTAACCCCCGCGTCTCTGTTTATCTTCTCAAGCTCCTCCTCGGTATTCTCCCACTTGAAGAAGTAGGCTTCGAGGGGGTGGTGCTTGTCGATAGGGCACGCGAGTATGTTGAGGAGCCAGGGCTTCATATCGGTTCAAGTTAGACTGCCTGTGACGGAATAAAAGAATATGGAGCATCTTTTACGGAGGGTCGGGGACCGTGTCCTTGTCGTCGTCGAGTTTTTCGAGCTCGGCTGAACCGCCGGGGGGCACCTTTACCACTATGGTTCCCTCGTGGGCGTACTGGGGGTACTTCTGCACCCCGCCGTCGCGTTCCTCGCGCTCGTAGCACCCCTCCGTGGTCAAAATCAGGGCGCCCACCTCCTCAAGTGCCATTATGGATATCGGGTGAGGGAACAACCCCCGCTGCAGTGTGAAGCCGCCGACGTCCTTGGTGGAGTACTTCTGCCTCGTGGAGATTATCGCGGTCTCGGGCATCATCTTCTCGTAGACATCAAGAGAGGTTCCGTGCATGCTGCCGTGATGTGACACCTTGATGACGTTGCAGGCGAGCTGGTTAAGCATCTTCGTCACCAGCGGCTTGTGCTTGTCTGTTTTCTCCAGCCGCGGATACTCGTCGGTTATGTGAGCCCAGCTGTCGTACTCGGCGTCCCCAGCCAGAATCACGACGCCTGAACCTGCCCGTCGTGTATCGAGCTTGCTTCTGGTTCCCTCGTACTCGTGTGAACGCGTCATAAGATATTTCTCTCGGTGGTTCTCGAACCTGAGAACTATGGAGGCGTTGTTCATGTCAACGCCGTAGGTGGCGTACTTGTTACGCAGTCTTATGCTAGGAGAGAGAGCCGAGATCTGTACCTGTCCGTAGTACCACTCCATACCAGAGCTGACCCGGATCACGTCGACTCGGTGGTCCAGTGCGGAGCGGAGTATCTTCATGTAGGTCTGGGAGGCGTGCCTGAAACCGCTGTCCCAGAGCTTCGCTGGCCTCGTTGTAGAGGACTCGATGAAGTTCTTTATGCCGCGTATGTGGTCGATGTGGGGATGAGTGGCGCATATGAACTTCAGTTTCCTGTCCCCTCGTCGTTTATTGACGAGTTTATTCAGGTAATCGTTGGTCTTGTCGTACTTGCAGCAGTCCACTATTCCATAGGATCTCTGCCCATGATCGTCCTCGGGAAACTCCACGATGATGCTGTCCCCGAAGCCCACGTTGAGGATGTGGAAAACCAGATCTTCCGGTTCGACGTTAATAGGCATCCATCTTCCCTCTCGTAATGACCTCGTTGTATAGCCACTTCAGGTCGTCCTTGATCTCCGGGCGAGTGTCTACTCGTATGAAGGTGCGTTTCTTGGGGTTGCGTTTGATGACGAAAGAGTTGGCGACTTTTACCATCTCGAAAGATCCTGAGAGATACACCTGCCCCTCATGGAGTTCGCTCCACTCGGGGGCTAGCTTCGGGTGGATACCCCAAGCCTCCTTGACTAAGCTCCAGCAGTTGTAGCACTCCTCGCCTTTATGATGTATCCAGCTCAGATCGTCGCTTGTGATGATGAACTCCTCTTCATCGTCCCAGATCTCCTCATCGATCACGACGCCGATGTCGACGCCCTTCTTCATCTCCGCAACAAGGAACCTTACTATCTTCTCGTCCAGCCTCTCGTCGACAGTGATCCGCCAAACGTCGCCTTCACTATACTTCATCATCACTTCATTTATCCAAGAGTTAATGGAAATAATAAATAATAGGTAAAGAATCACTTGAAGAGAGGATACTTTTTCAGGTTGGGGAACGCCGACTTGGTCCACCGCAGCCTTCTAGCTGGATCCTTCCTAACCCAGTTATACATGTGCCAGAAGTTCTTCCCCCACTTATCGGTGCGGTCCTCCCGGGCCTCGTAGCCGATGTTGTGGAGCTCGTCGGTGTACGCCCGTTCTACGAGGAACTGGGCGCGCCCCTCTATCTTCCCCCGCTCGATGTGCTCCTCCCCGTACCGTTCTAGCAGGGCCTCCGCAGCCTCGTTTAGGACATCGCCGGTGCAGATTAAGATCTTCTCTTCTTCCCGGAGCCCAAGCCTGTCGACGAGCCTTATGGCTATCCTGCGAGCCTCGTTCAGGTGCCTCTTCTTGCCGTATACCGGCTTCTGGAAGTACCTTACGTCGATCATGTCGTATATGAAGTGGTCGTCCTCGGGCCTGTAGGCGCCTATGACGACGCCGAAGAGGATGTCCCCTGTGCCGGCGTCGTCGATCTCGATGGTCAAGAGAAATACCTAGGACTATTTTTTCAGTTTATTGACTATCTCCTGGGCCTTAGGGAACCTGATCTCGCCTGAATCGACGAGAAGCTTGACGGCTTCCTCGATCATCTTGCCCGAGGCGCCGGCCATCACTATCAGGTTTCGGGCGTGGAGCCTCATGTGGCCCTGCTGTATCCCTTCCTGTGTGAGGGCCCTGAGGGCGCCAAGGTTCTGGGCGAGGCCGACTGCGCACATGACCTTGGCTAGGTCCACGGCCTTGTCCACACCCAGTATCTTACGGGCTACCTGTGCCATGGGGTGGCTCCGGGTGGCGCCTCCGACGAGTCCGATGGCCATGGGGAGCGTCATCTCGCCTACAAGGTCACCATTCCCGTCCTTGCTCCACCTGCTCATGCTCCTGTACTGGCCGTGTCTCACGGCGTAGGCGTGGGCGCCCGCCTCGATGGCCCGGTGGTCCTGCGCGAAGGCGAGGGCCACGGCGGCGACGCCGTTCATGACGCCCTTGTTGTGGGTGGCCGCCCTGTAAGGGTCGGCGTCTGCGAAAGCCCAAGCCGAGACTATGTTATCCACCGCCTTCTCGCCGCCGATGTCTTCCTTCTTCACTTTTCCTTTGACTGTGATTAGCCTCCTGTCGGCTAGGTTGCTTATGATCCTGAGCAGCGTTCTTCCTCCTGCAAGCTCGGCTATGGTGGGTGCGAGCGCCTCGGCCATGGTGTTGACGGCGTTGGCGCCCATGGCGTCCCTGCAGTCCACGAGGAGGTGGACGATGAGCATGGGACCATCCTCTGTTTCGATGGTTCTCAGCACGATGTCTTTGGCTCCTCCACCGAACCTGACCAGCACAGGGTCCAGCTCGTTGGCGGACTCGATGAGCGTCTCCTTGTTGTCTTCTATGGCTTTCACGGCGGCGTCCATGTCTGGAACGTCGAGCACCTGAATCTGGCCTATCATAACGGGGTCCGTGGCTTCGGCCTCGATGCCGACGCCGTCCCTCATTAGGCGGGCCATGTTGCTGGCCGCGGCGACGACGCTGGGCTCCTCACCGGCCATGGGTACCAGGTAGTCGCTGCCGTCGACCCTGAAGTTGACGGCTACGCTGAAAGGGTAAGCTATGGTGCCGATGACGTTCTCTGTCATCCTGTCTGCTGCCTCCATGGTGAGGCCGCCCCTGGACTTCAGGGTCTCCACCTCTTCCGGCGCGAGGCCCACCTTCTCGGCTATGATGCTGATTCTTTCCTCAACGGGCTTCTTGTAGAACCCTGATATCCGGCTCGAGAATTCAGAGGACAAATCATCTACCTCGTTTTCGATTCATTGAACCAATCAGAGGATATAACGGTTTCGCGGAGCCCTAGACTGTTTATATTGAGGAGTTCCCAAAAGGTTAATGGTGTCTATGGATAAAGCATTGGTTCTATTAACCCTTGAGCCGGGGATGGAAACAGAAGTGCTTGAGAGGCTAGCGAAGATAGATGGGGTGGTTGAGGCGCACTTCCTCTACGGGCCGTACGACGCCTACGTGATTATCGAAGGCGAGAACACCACTGTGCTGCACGACATAATCATAGAAAACATTAGACAAGTCGAGGGAATCAACACTACCATGACCTGCTTCGTCGCAGACTAACCAACATTTTTTCATGTCCGTGAAGTGAAAAAGCTTAATTGTGTGGGTCCATTCCATACTGCGTTTAGGTGCTTGCCTCCTTGGTTGAGAACAGGCTCAAGCTGGTGTCCGTCGGTGGGACCTTCGACGTGTTGCACAAGGGTCACTGGTTCCTCCTCGAGGAGACGTTCAACGTGGGTGAACGAGCCGTAGTAGGTGTCACCACGGACGAGTTCGCGGCCACGCTGAAGAAGGAGCATAAGATAGACTGTTACGAGAAGAGGCGCCTAGACGTCGTGAACTTCCTCCGGGAAAGAGGATACTATGAGCGGGCCAAGATCGTTCCCCTCGAGGACCCATTCGGTCCCACTGTAGACAGCAATGATATCGAAGGCATCATAGTCAGCGAAGAGACCGAGCCCACCGCCGAGGTAATAAACCAGATGAGGGTCGATCGGGGGTTGAGGCCACTGCTCATGTTCGTCATCACCATGGTGCTGGCCGAAGACGGTAAGCCCATAAGCAGCACCAGGGTCCGAAGACAGGAAGTGGACCGCTACGGACGCCTGATAGGCTAGGTTAGGCACTTCATCAGGTTCTCGTACGTCATGTTGCCGCCGCTGAGTATCAGCCCCACCTTCTTACCCTTCAACTGATCAATGATCTTCGTAGCAGCAGCTAAAGAAGCGGCTCCAGCGCCCTCAGCGACGGTGTGCGCCTTCTCCACATACGTCTTTATGGCTTCCTTTATCTCGTCCTCTGAGACGAGTATGAAGTCGTCCACAAGGTCTCTCAGCATCTTCGTCGGCAGCTCGAACGCCTGCCTCGTTGCGAGACCGTCCGCTATGGTCTTCGCGGAGTCAGTCGACTCCAGTTTCCCGCTCTTCCAGCTCCTGTAGACGCTGGGCGCGTTCTCGGCTTGGACGGCGACCACCTTGGTCTCGGGGCACAGCGCCTTATATACGAGGCCGACGCCTGCGCAGTTGGTGCCCGCCCCAACTGGGCTGAACACGTAGTCCAGGTCGGGCTGGTCTTCGATCATCTCAAGAGCCATAGTGCCCACGCCGGCGATGAGGAGGGGCTCGTTGCCGCTGTGGATATACCTGTAGCCGTGCTCCTTGGCGAGTCGCTCGGCGTTCAGCCTGGCGTCATCGAAGTCCCTACCGTGCTCGACGATCTCGGCGCCGAAGCTTCGTATACCTGCGACCTTGGTGGGGTTAGCGCCGTCTTGGACGCATATGATAGCCTTGACGCCGAAAATCTTGCTGGCGAGGGCGATGCTCTGACCGTGGTTGCCGGTGCTGGCCGTGATGACTCCACGCTCTCTCTCCTGCTCTGGGAGCTGGCTGATGAGGTTGATTCCTCCCCTGATCTTGAAGGCCCCC
>DAOVEE010000208.1 GCA_030669135.1 Candidatus Bathyarchaeota archaeon
AGCAGATAATAACTTCATAATCTCTTTATTAACTATCCTGAGATTAGGTACAGGTCTCATGGAAAATTTGATCATCAGATTCAAGAGATGCTCGGGAACCCTACTCAGAGGTGAAACGGTACCTAGTCAATGCCCCGCTGAAAGAACTGAGACGGTGTAAGAGCATGCATAATGGAGATGGATTTGAGCAGACGTCAGCTGGGACAGGTATTCACCGAATCGTTTTACTCTGTTTCCTCTTCGCCCTACTGGCCTCTACACCGGTTCTCGTCGTCAGGGGAGCCACTGTTACCCTGAAGAAGCCGTTCGAGCCGGTGTTCATCAACATGGATGCCCCCAAGCCATGGGACGACGGGCAACATGAGCTCACGATATCCAAGCCATCCGGCAGCCAGTACCCAGTTCCGGGAGAGATTAAATGCGCATTGGAGAAGGGGCAGAAGTACCACGTCTTCCTTGTCGGCGACTTCGTCTTCAACAAGACCCTGGACGAGTCGTATTTAACCGACTACGACGTCGAGGTGTACGACCCATACATGCGCCTGGTCTCAAGGCATACGGAGTCAGCAGGAAAGCCTGAGCAGATGGCCACAGGCGGACCCAAGCAGTACTTCATACCAGAGATGGACGGATCATACACCTTCAGGATCTATAACGACCCCAAAGACAGCCAAGGAGACGAGCCCGCCGTGTTCATGCTGATCAAACACATCGAGATGAACACCGAGTATAACGTCACACTATACGGAAAGTCCCGGGTGGGCGACCCGTATCCATTCTGGTTTAACTACGCTTACGAGTTCGACACACCCAACGATGACTATCAGCTTGTGATCAAGGTCCCGGACCCGGAAGGGGAGACGGGGTACTCTGGCCTAGACATGTACGAGGCCAGGGTATACCCGATGGCTGATCCATCCGCAGGGGTCGGCCACTACCTGCGAGGTCTCGGTGTGCCGTGGGGGCACCTTCTGTCGGGAGAGAATGACGGCTATTACGGCGGCTACAACACCTCTATCGAGGGCGCCAGCTGGATAGACTACACTGCGAGCTGCGAGTATAGCGGCCAGGACATGTTAGTTACCTTCGGGAAGCCTGTCCACAACGTGACCGAGACATTGGTAGACGACCCGACGGTGTTCTACTACCTAGTGCTCTTGGCGGAGTACGACTATGGAACCGTCGAGTTCTACCTCAAGACTGACTACAGGCCTTTGAACGTCACCCTACTGAACCCCGACGTCGTCGGCTACACTGGAGACGAGACTACCATCTATGCGAATGTCGAAGCGCACCACAGGATAGACAGGGTCTGGATGAACTACACGACGGACGACTGGGAGACGGAGGACACGGTTGAGCTAAGGAAGTGCGATGAAGGATACAAGGGCAACCTACCGAAGTTCAAGCTCAACGACATCGTAAAGTACAAAGTATGTGCCTCGGATGAAGTCGACAACAAGGGATCGACGCGAGGAGAATTCGAGGTAAAGAACGAGGTGGACCTGAGCTTCAGCGCTTCACGCATATCCCTGCATGGCGGCGAGTCGCTGACCATCCTGGGGGCCTCTTCGTTGCCCAACACAGACCATACGATAAGATTCGTGTGTGGCAGCCACTCCAAGACGGTGAACGTGAAGACCAACACAGTCGGGGAGTTCCAGCACACCTACACTCCACAGTGGGTGGGCGACTACGATGTCACTGTCGAGTACGGCGGAGACGCGGTCAACCACGCAGCGGTCTCATACCCTAGAGGGTTCACAGTCGAGACGAGGAGCCTCACAGTGTCAACACGGGTCGACGGAGTCGCTAAAAATACTCGGCCCTTCGAGTTATCAGGGACGGTGAGCCCAGCCGTCGGCGGTGTCCCTATAAGCTTCATCATAGTGACGCCCACCGGGAGCCTCGTGGAGTCCTGCAGAACCTCGCAGACGGGTTCATTCACGGTTACCATAGTGCCGGAGGAGCTGGGCCCATGGGAGGCGATAGCCCAAGTCGGGGCCTCGGAGCTGTACGCGACGTCCTCAAGCCAGTTGACGAGCTTCGAGGTGGTCAAGCTGATGATCCCAGAGGTCATAATATTAAAGGCCCAGGAGTTCACCGAGCCTCCGCTGCTATACGTGCCGGTGGGGCTGGTGGCCGCTCTGGCGATCGGGGTAGGTTTTAAGACAGGGTTCATACAGAACCTGAGGTCTAAGAAAGGGAACGTGAAGGTCGAGGAGATAGTCGAGGAGCCGAAAGACGCGACGACCTACCGGCGCCGCAGCGACCGCAAAAACTAGATGAATCCGTGAGAGAGCCTGAGGGAGTCCTCCAGCCCCAGCTCCCAGCCCACGGCGCCGACGATGTCCAGGAGATGCACCGGGTTGCTCGTCTTAGGTATCGCCACGACGTTCTCCTGGGAGATGAGCCAGTTGAGCGCCACCTGAGCCTGGGACTTTTCGTATTTCTCGGCCAGCTCGTCGAGAACCTTGTTCCCCGGCTTCGCCAGGATCCCCTTCCCGAGGGGGCTGTAGGCGATGAGGGTGCGGCCCCCCGCCTGCATGGAGGGCAGGAGGTTCATCTTGGGCTTCTGGTCGAGGAGGCTGTACTCCACCTGGTTGGCGACCAGGGTGTGGGTCTCAAGGTGGCTCTGGGCCTCCATCATGAGGCTCCGGCTGAAGTTGCTGACGCCGATGTAGCGCGTGTGCCCCTCGTCGACGCAGCGCTCCATAGCCATCATGGTCTCCCCGAGGGGGACGTCGGGGTTCGGCCAGTGGACCAGGTACAGGTCGACGTAGTCCAGCTCCAGCCGTCTCAGGCTCTTCCGCATGCTCTCCATGAGGTCGCTGTGGCGGATGTTGGTGTGCCACACCTTCGTGGTGATGAAGAGGCTGTCCCTGGGGTAGGGCTCTATGGCTTCGCCGACGAGCT
>DAOVEE010000062.1 GCA_030669135.1 Candidatus Bathyarchaeota archaeon
CGGCATCAAGATCCCGGCTATGGCGGTGTTCGAGATGAGGGTGAAGGCGTAGAAGGGCGGCGTCCAGCCCCATTTATACAGCAGGTAGACAGGGGCCCTAGGGTGTATGATGGACAGCGCTATGAATGCCAGGAGGTCGGCGCCCCCGAACAGCCTGAAATAGCCGAGGACGAGCCCCACCGCGACCATGAAGCCAACCGAGAACACAAGCTGACGCACTGTGAGGGTCCCAAGGAACAGCTCGTAGGCGTCGAGGACGAGGCCGGCCCCTCCGCCGGCGACCCACAGCATGTCATGTATCTCCCTGGTCCGGAGGTCCCTGAATGAGCCGTAGCCGAGCATGGCGACCGCTACGCCTGTCCTTAGCATGTCCAGGGTGAGTAGGCTCGGGCTCATACCCTGAACACGGTGCACCCGTTTTTAACTTTTGTAAACCCGGGATTCATGGTCTCCGCACACTTGATAAACAGCCGGCTCAGTCTTTCCATGGTTTTCATGCGTTACCACATGAGGAGAGCCGACAAGGAGTTCACGGAGCCTGAGAAGCTCCGCGGGGTGCTCAAGGAGACGTGCTACATGACCCTGGCCATGGCGAGGGACGGCGAGCCCTACTTGGTCTCGCTGAGCCACGGCTACGACGAGGAGAGGAACTGCCTCTACTTCCACTGCACGGAGGAAGGCAAGAAGCTGGACTATATGCGGGCTAACCCCGTTGTGTGGGGCCAGGTTATCGTGGACCACGGGTACGTCGAGAAGGAGTGCACCCACGACTACGTCACCGTCATGTTCAGTGGCCGGGTGAACTTCATAGAGGACCCGGAGGAGAAGCGCCGCGCCCTCCGCACCATGCTGTGGCAGCTTGAGCCCGACGCCGAGGCCCGGGAGAGGCGGATGAACACCGACGGACTGGCCACGACGGTGTTCGGCAGGATAGACGTCGAGCACATGACGGGGAAGAAGACCCAGGAGATCGATCTATAGCTCCTTCTCCGCCTTGATTCTGAAGAGATTCTGAACAACTCTTAAAATAACCGCTGGCAATACCAAAGTGAAACCCGAGGAGGGCCAAGAGTTACCGTACTGTGAGACCTGCGGAGCCGAGCACGACGAAGACGCAGCCTTCTGCCCAAAGTGCGGCGCCAGTTTTAGCCCCGGCGGGGAGAGAGTGGTGGAGCTCGCCACATGGACGCAGAGGTTCATAGCGTTGATCATCGACGGCATAATCCTCGCCATAATCGTAGCGTTCTTCCGGTTCCAAGGGGGGCCCCCGCCCTTCGGGATGAGCTTCCGGTTCGGCGTGGACAACATTCTGGGCTTCCTCTACTTCATGTTCATGGACCACTACTACGGGCAGAGCGTCGGCAAGAAGGTGATGAACCTCAGGGTAACCAGGGTGGATGGGGCGCCCCTAGAACTCATGGACGCCGCCATAGAGGCCTTCGGCAAGGTGTTCCTGCTGCCCATAGACTTCCTCATAGGCTTTTTCATGTTCAGGGATAGGAACCAGAGGCTCTTCAACCACCTGAGTGATACCGTGGTCATCAGGGAGTTGTAGCCTGGGGATTGTACCTGAAACCATATACGTTCGGTGCCTCCCTGCCGAGCCCCGCCTTCACGGCATTGCTGTATATGAGCCCCACGACTCCGGCCGCCTGCATGCATGCGGCGTCGCTCTCAAAGAGTTATTGGGCGTGGGTCTCAGCGGAGATATTATTGACCAACACACTTTGAGTTTCTTTGATTCTTTCTTCTTTTCTATCTATCAATATATATGTAAACCAACACATAATTCTAGAATGAGTGAATAAGATTCTATCTTCGAATGAGAAGAAACGGGGGAGCCGAACTCAGTATACTTAACTATATAGAAAAACGTCCTATTTTCACTCATGCCGTAAAGCCTCAACTGGGTTCAGCTTTGATGCATTCCATGCTGGATAGAGCCCACTAATTACGCTAGTAATCACTGCAAATAATACCGCAAATAACCCAAGCTTAACAGTCGGAACCACACCTACTCCAACATAAGAACCAATGACCATACCTAGAATAAATCCCAAAATAGCACCAATAACACCGCCAACAACTCCAGTTAAGGCAGCCTCAAAAATAAACATAACAAGAATATCAACACTTTTAGCGCCAATTGCCTTCAAAGTACCAATCTCCTTAGTTCGTTCCATGACCGAGACGATCATGGTATTAACGATGCCAACACCCGCCACTAAGAGACTAATAGCCGCAATACCGCCAAGAACAGCCTCAAGAGTACCTATAACCGAGTTAATGGTATCCATAGTACCAGCAGCAGTCATCGCAGTAACACCATCTATCTTTGACTCAATAAGCGCAGCAAGAGGCTCCACTATGTCGCTGTCCTCAGCGAGAACCTGAATACTATCATATACACCCTCAGTCTCAAAAAACTGTTCACAGGTTTTCAAAGGTATAAAAAAATCAGTGTCCCCACCAAACGTTCCACCGGTCTCTTCTAATACTCCAATTACTCGAACTGTGAGCTCTTTGATCTCACCTTTTACCTCTGCTTGTATTGTTATTCGGTCCCCAATCTCAACAAGTGGTTTATTGTTTGGGTCTGGAACAGAGATAGAATATCCTATTATCGCTACTGCGTCGTCGCTTCTTTTTATAGTTCGACCGCTTTCGATCTTAGTTCCTTCGTTTATGAGGAAGTATGTTTCAGTTACACCGGTTATCGAGACTGTGTAAATATCTCCTTTCAACGAAAACCATGCTCCACCTCCTGACACGGTTGGAGCAATTAAATCGACACCTGGGAGTTTTTCAATAATATCGATTTCTCTCCAATCTAGAGACGCAGTCACAGCGTTCTGTTCCGTAGGTCCTGATCTTGAATGGGGACCAAATCTCCCTCCCGCTACAACTGTAATAGTGTTTCCGCCTAAACCTCCTAGTTGGCCTGATATTTCATTATTCAATCCCTGTGTTAAGGCGATGAGTCCTGTAATTGCAGCTACTCCAATCAATATCCCTACGAGATTAAGGGCGAACCTGAACTTTTTTGCCATCAAGCCTTCGAAGGACATTAACGCTACATCAGGAATTTTCAAAAAGGATTCATCCGTTCATCTCTTGAATAATTTCGGCTGTTAATGAAGTTCAAATTCATGTTTATGAGGGATATGTACTAGCGTCCTTTTTAAACGAATTTCAAATTTATACCTAATTTAGAGCAGAACATATTGTCATACGCGAGCAATTGTTTCTAGCCTGACTTGAATTAAGTCCTTCAGGTTTCTTTAATGCAGTATCTTCATTTTGAGAATATCGATAAAGATCAAGCCTCTGTCTGAACTTGGCGAGCTAGCTCTCCCACCTTACCCCGTGTCAGAAGCCGTGGCCCACCCTCCTACAGACATCCATGCCCACGTACTCGTAGGATCTCTCAGCCTCCCGGCGCGCGGTCTCCATGACCTCGTCCACATCCACGCACTTTATCTTCGAGCCTTCCATGAGGGTCTCGCCGTCGACGATGACGGTGCCTTAGTCGTCCATGGCGAGGACGTAGCCGCCCGTTATCAGCAGGTCTACCTTTTCCTTCAAGGGGATCACGGGGTGAATCTGTCGGGATGCATCATGTGCCACTTGGTGCGGCTTTGGTACTCGACGGCGACGGATAGGACGCCGTTCTCGCCGTAGGCCCTCCCCATGAACTGGATGCCAGTGGGCAGCCCTTCGCCGTCGAAGCCGCTGGGCACGGATATGGCTGGCAGCCCCGCGCCGTTGCCCAGGGCGCCCATGATGTCCCGGGTGGTGCCTGGGGTGACATTCCTGAACTCTTTATCTATCTCTGGGACGGTGGTGCCGCGGCTGGGCGCCGCGACGGCGTCGTACTGCTCCATGACGTCCTCGGCGATCCGTGCCATCCTCTCCCTGAGCCGCAGGGCCTTGAGGTAGTCCTTGGCGAGGACGGCTGTCCTGGAGTAGGGGCCGTACCTGCACTCGGGGGCGGTGAGGCCCCTGGCGAGCCCCCGCTCGGTGAACTCATCGAAGGCGCTGGCGGCCTCGGCGTTGAGTATGGTCCTGGTCACGGCCTCGTAGGGGAACTCCGGGAACTCGATCTCCTCCACCTCTGCGAACCTCTCCACGGCCCTCATGGCTTCGTCGAAGTTACGTGAGACGGGCTCGGCGACGCCGTCGGTGACCCCCTTCGGCACGGCGACCCTGAGGCCGTCTCTCTTCAACGCGTACCTGTACGGCCTCTTCGAGGTGGTCCGGTCCTTGGGGTCGTGTCCGGCGACGGCCTCCAGCACTATGCCGCAGCAGTCCGCGGTCTGGCAGAGGGGGCCCAGCTTGTCGAGGGTCCAGCTGAGGGCCATGGCGCCGTGCCTGCTGACCCTGCCGTAGGTAGGCCGTAGGCCGCTGACGCCGCAGTTGTTGGCCGGGCTGAGGATGCTGCCCCACGTCTCGCTGCCGATGGCGAAGGGGACGAGGCCGGCGCCCACGGCGGCCCCTGAGCCGCTGCTGCTGCCGCCGCTCCAGTGCCCCTGGCTCCAGGGGGTAGCGCAGGGCCCCGTGAAGCTGGCGTTGGGCTGCCTGTACCCCATGCCCCCCGCCAGCTCTATCATGGCGAGCTTGGCGAGGAGGACCGCCCCCGCGTCTTCCAGCTTCCTCACCACGGTGGCGTCGTAGTCGAACACCCGGTCCTTGAAGGGGGTGGCGCCCCAGGTCGTCGGTATCCCGGCGGTGGCGAGCAGGTCCTTGCCTCCCCAAGGTATACCGTGCAGGGGGCCCTTGACTTTGCCTTTCTTGATCTCTTCCTCGGCTCTCTTCGCCTGTTTGATGGCTCGTTCCTTGGTCAGGGTAACGACGGCGTTGAGGGTGGGTCCATGCTCCTCCAGCCGCTCTAGGAAGGTCTCGGCGAGTTCTACGGGTGAAACCTCACGGTTCTTTATGCTCTCGGAGAGCTTCCTCAAGGGCGTGTAGACGGGGTTCACACGTCGTCCCTCCTGTAGGGCTTGAAGACGCTGAAAGGCTCGTCCCAGTTGCCCAGCTCCACCTTCCTGAGCTCCATCGAGGTCTCGACGATCCTCTCGACGGCCTTCTTCACCTCGTCGAGCTCCTCCTCTGTGATCTTGTCTCCGTACTTCTCCTTGACGAGACTGAACAGGGTCTCGGCTTCCTCTGAGTCCATGGTATATTGGTGTGGGCCCTGTGTTTAAAACACTGATTTGATGGAGTCTGTCTCTATAATATTCAAAAGAAGTTCAGCAGAGTTCAATTCATCTTGACTGGCAGCCGGGAGCAGAGGATACGGGTACTGCACATCGACGACGAGGACGCCCAGCTCGTGTTCGCCAAGATGTTCCTGGAGGACGCGGACCCGGGGCTCGAGGTAGTGTCGTTCAGCGACCCGGCCAAGCTTTTAGACTCGCTGGACGACTCCGTGGACTGCGTGGTCTCGGACTACATCATGCCCGGGATGGACGGCATGGAGCTCTGCCATAGGGTCAAGGAGAGGGCATCTGTTCCCTTCATTCTCTACACGGGCCGGGGCAGCGAGGTGGTCGCGGAGGCGGCTTTCAAGCGGGGCGTCGACGACTACGTGCGGAAGGAGTCCGACCCCAGCCACTACCAGCTGCTCGCGAAGCGGATAAGGTCCCAGGCGGCGACGTACAGGAGGCTAGGCGAGCAATACCGGTACCAGGAGAGGCTTGAGCAGCTCAGGGGGAACCTGGGGCTGCTGAGCGAGGCGAGGAGCCTCAGTGAGCTCGCGGAGACGACTTCCCTCATAATCGAGAGGGTCTTCGGGTGCAGCCATAGTTGCTTCATGGTCATAAGGGACGGGAAGACAGTCCCTGTCTTCACAAATGGTCACGTTGAGCTATCCGAGCTGGACATCGGCGGCGTCGACTCTATCCAGCAAGTAATCGACGAGGATGGGGAGAGGGTCGTGGTCCCTCTGACTCTCGGCGACGTCCACGGCGCCGTGGTGATAGTGAGCCCAGACGGCTACGGCGATCAGGACGAGAGCCTTCTCGGGACTCTGGGCACCTTTGTCTCCCAGTCGCTTCACCGCGTCGTCCAGACGGAGCAGATAAGGGCTTCAGAGGAGCAGTTCAGGAGCATCGTGGAGAACGTCCAGGACGTCATCGTCCTCACCAGGCCTGAGGGCAGCATCACGTACATCAGCCCCAGCTGCCGCGGGGTGTTCGGCAGCCCACCCGGGGAGCTCAGGCACCGCATGTGGGGCGACCTAGTCCACGACGAGGACATGGACAAGCTTGAGACGTTCTACGCCAAGTCTCTACGGGGCGAGGGGGGCGTCATCCCGGAGTACCGTGTGAGGCGCGGCGGCGAGGAGCGTTGGGTGAGCCACACGTGGAGCCCCATAATGAAGGACGGCGAGGTTTGGCAGGTGGTGAGCGCCGTCAACGACATCACGTGGAGGAAGAACGCGGAGACGGCGCTCCAGAGGAGCCTGGGGGAGCTGGAGCAGACCAACAAGGAGCTGAACGACTTCACCCACATCGTGAGCCACGACCTGAAGGCGCCGCTCATGACCATCGAGAGCTTCAGCAGCTTTCTCCTGGAGGACTACGGGGACAGGCTGGACGGCGCCGGCCAGGACTACCTGACCCGTGTATTGACGGCCTCACAGAGGATGATGGGGCTCATCGACGGGCTGCTGACGCTGAGCAGGGTGGGCAGGAAGCACACAGGGTACGCCGAGGTGGACGTGGGTGGGATGATGAGAGAGGTGCTGGAGGATCTGGGTGGCCAGGTGGACGCGAGCAGCGCCGTCGTCACCGTCGGGGAGATGCCCGTCGTGGTGGCGCAGGAGATCTGGGTGAAGCAGCTCCTGGGCAACCTGGTGGGCAATGCGATAAAGTTCAACGAGTCCAAGCCGCCCCGCGTCGAGGTGGGTTACAGGGACACGGGGGACCACCACTACTTCACGGTGACCGACAACGGGAGAGGTATCCCGGAGAGCCAGAGGCATCTTCTTTTCAGGGTGTTCAGCCGGGTGCCCACGGAGAAGCATTACCCGGGGACGGGGGCGGGGCTGAGCATATGCAGGAAGATCGTGGAGTCCATGGGCGGCGAGATCGGGGTGGAGAGCAAGAAGGGCTTCGGCTCAACGTTCTGGTTCACGCTGCCCAAGGGGAGGGCGCCGGAAAGCATCGCCGGGGTGAGTGCCGAGGAGGCCGAGGCCAAGGCGATCAGGTTCCAGTGATCTAGAAGCCTAAGGAGTATCCGTGTTACTGAATGGAGGCGAATAATGCTTTTTATCGGTGTTGTGCTCAGAGGAGCCGACGTTGAGCCTGCTGGAGGTGCACCCACGTGAGCGATAGAGTGTACAGCGTGTTGTTCGTGGAGGACAACCCGAACCACTACAAGATACTCCAGAGATTCATAGAGAAGTCGGGGCTGCCGATACAGGTGGACCACGTCGAGACGGCGCAGGAGTGCTTCACCATCTTCCTGAAGAAGAACTACGACCTCCTCATGCTGGACTACAACCTGGGGGACGTGTCGGGTATCGACATACTGGAGAGGCTCAAGGAGCTGGACGTCATGGTGCCAATAGTGATGGTGACCCAGCAGAAGAACCCGAAGATCGCTATAGACGCCATGAAGCTGGGTGCGGTTGACTTCATCATGAAGTCCAAGGAGAGCTTCAAGGAGCTGCCGGGGAAGATCATAGGGTACGTGGACGACTACGAAGGCAGGCTCACCAACGGACAGATCTACAAGGTGAAGCGGCGGAGCATAGTCAGGTTGCCTGAGGTTCGGCAGCTGCTGAAGCTTATCATTAAGGCTGAGGACGGCTCGCTGACGCCAGCGTCCAACACGCGGCACTTCTACGAGCCCGACCACACCATGTTTCTGGATATGACCCAGGAGAACCTGGACAAGGTCATGCAGATGCTCACCCTCAACAAGATCCTCCTCAAGAGGCCGGTGGGCGTCAAGGTGGCTTGCCCGCGGTGCGAGTCGGACAACGTGACCACGGTGCCGGTGTGCCCCGTGTGCGGCGGCAAGGTGTTCGTGAAGAACGTGGGCGCCTTGTCGGACCCGTCGAAGCCGTTCAAGTGTCTGGACGGCTGCAACCAGGCGTTCCCTGAGGTGGGGATCACGTACAGGTGCAACCAGTGCACCAAGGTGTTCAGCCTGAAGGAGTCGCGGTACAAGCACACCTTCGAGTTCGCGTTGAACCCCCAGATCCGGTTGGAGGTGGAGAGCCAGGTGGACGACGCCGAGGAGCTGGAGCAGTGGGAGCAGCAGAGCCAGGACATGGAGGAGCGGCTGGAGAACACCAAGGCGATGCAGGTGGAGATAAGAGACCAGCTGCGGACCCTCATCAAGAGTCAGCTGAAGAAGAGCGGCTAGGCTTCGGCGGTGTAGAGCTCAGTATCGTTCACGGCGTCGACGAGCCTCTGTTTATCGACGCCTGCCCCGGGCTTCAGGGTGACCGTGGCTTTCCCGGCTTTATGGTCTGCCTCGGCGCTCTCTACGCCTTCCACCGCCTCCAGGGCTTTCCTGACCCTCATCTCGCAGTGGGGGCAGGTCATTCCCTTGACCTTTAACTCGACTGTAGACATGTTATTCGCTGGGGATCGGCGTTTATTAAACGCTGTTGAAGCTTGGAGTTTTTATGGCGCCGCGTTTCAGCTTTGGCTGTGACTGATAGACCCGAGGAGCAGGCCGTCGAGGCTGCCGACACGAGGACCGCGGTTATCCCGGTGAAGGGCATGCACTGCGCCACGTGCGCCCTCAGCATCTCGAAGACGCTGCACAGGAGGGCGGGGGTCAGGGCTGCGGACGTGAGCTATGGCACCGAGAAGGCCGTTGTGGAGTATGACCCCGAGAAGATCTCGCTGGAGGAGATAGGGACCGCCATCAGGGAGCTGGAGTACGAGCCGGTGCTGCCTTTGGAGGCGGAGACGAGCCGGGAGGTGACGCTGAAGATCGTGGGTATGACGTGCGCGGCGTGTGTGGCGGCGGTGGAGAAGGCGTTGAAGAGGGTGGACGGCGTCATGGACGCGGTGGTGAACCTGGCGACGGAGAAGGCTTTCGTCAGGTACGACCCTCGGAGGGTGAGCATACTGGATCTCAGGGAGGCGGTGCGGGGCGCCGGGTACGACGTCTCCGAGGAGGAGGAGGTGGACATCTACCAGGAGAACCTGGAGGTCGTCAGGCGCAGGATGCTGCTTAGCTGGGCGTTCACGGGGCCCATCATACTGTGGATGATTCCCCACATGGTTTTCGGCGTCGCGTGGCCCAGCCACTTTATTTTCAATTTAGGTGTGACGATACTGAGCGCGCCTGTGATCTTCTGGGTGGGGTGGCCTACCATCCGCAGCGCGTATGCGTCGTTGACTCACGGCTCGGCGAACATGGATGTGCTCATCGCGATGGGGACCGTCATCGCTTGGCTGACGGGACCCGCGAGCTTCGTGTCGCCGCTGTTCAACTACGCGGGCAGCAGC
>DAOVEE010000094.1 GCA_030669135.1 Candidatus Bathyarchaeota archaeon
CCGTCTCAGCCGCATCGGCCACGCTGTGGCAACTACTCTCGAAGGACAGGTGCTCGGCCTTGACGCCCCGCTCCGCTATGATCCTCTTCAGCTTCTCCTCGTACTCCCGCATAGCGAAAAGATACGCGGAACACCGTTAAACCGTTTACGCAGCCAGAAAAATCGCCCGTGGCTCACCCACGCCCATCCCCGCCTCCAGGCGTGAAAGGGCAGGATCAAGGAGAGTCTAGCGCCTCGACCACGGCGTCCCCGAACTCAGCCGTGGAGTCGGCTCCGCCGAGGTCCGGCGTCCTCACCTTCCTCGCCGCCAGCACCCTGTCCACAGCGGCGTCGATTCTCCTCCACGCGTCCTTAAGCCGGTTGTCCCGCCTCTTATCGCCGAGCCAGTTCAGCATCATCCCCACAGACAGGATCATCGAGGTGGGGTTCGCTATGCCCCGACCGGCTATGTCGGGCGCCGAGCCGTGGGTGGGCTCCGCGTAGCAGTGCCTGTCCCCGGCGTTGATGCTCCCCGCCAACCCCATGCTTCCCTGAATGGCGCCGCTCATGTCCGACATGATGTCCCCGTACTGGTTGGGCATCACAGCCACATCGTAGTAGCCCGGCCTCATTATGGCCCAGTAGCTCCACGCGTCTATCCACGCGTAGTCCGTCTCCACGTCGGGGTACCCCGGCTCCAGTTCCTCGCAAACCGCCTTGAAAAGGTTGTCCCCCCTGCAGATTCCCCACTTGGCAGCACAGGTGAGACGCTTCTTGCCGTCGACGGGGGCGCCCACCTTTCCCTTGTAGTCGCCTGACCTCGCCAGCTCGTACCCGTATCTTATGATCCTTTCGCAGCCTTTCCGCGTCTGGATGTAGTTGTCGACCGCCAGCTCCGTCTCGCCGCCCCGGCTCAGCTGGCCCCCGGCCCTCACGTACATGTGCTCCGTGTTCTCCCTGAGCACTATGTAGTCGATGTCCCCCGGCTCCCTGCCCACGAGCACGCTGTCCACGCCGGGCCTGAGCCGGCAGGGGCGGACGTTGGCGTAGACGTCCATATCCAGCCTCTGGTTTATCGGCAGGTAGGGCCCCGGTAGCCTGTTCAGATACTCGGGGAGCCCCACGGGCCCCTTGAACCAGCAGTCGGCCTCGAAGAGCAGCTCCCTGGTCACTATTGGGTCCCACCCCTCCATCATGTCGTGGTCGGCGTAGTACTTGGCGCCGAACTCGTAGGGCCCGATGACCTCCAAGTCGAAGCCATGCACCGCTTGGACCGCTTCGAGCACCTTCAACGCCTCTGGCACGATCTCATGCGCTATGCCGTCCCCGACTAGCGCCAGAACCTTGTAATGTCTAGACAAACAAGCACCAAGAGAGAATCCACCGCATAGCACAAAAAATCATCGAGGCTAGAAGGGAACCCACCTGCGCACCCGGCTCATATACTCCCGGTAATCTCCTCCGAGCGCCTCCACGAGCTCCCGTTCCTCGTACGAAGCGAACCTGTCGTACGCGTAGAAGAACGCGGGCAACAGGGTCAGGGAGGCCAAGGAGAGCGTAGCCGCCGCCAGCCCAAGATACACCAGCAGTATCCCCAGGTACATGGGGTGCCTCACCACGGCGTAGACGCCCCAGTTCACCAGACCCGGGGTCTCGACGGCGAGCACCAGCTCATGAGACTCGATGACGAGGTACCCGCCGAACCCCACGAGAGCTAGGCCGGCGGCAGCCCTTAGCATCCACGGACACAGGAAACCACATGCCGTGACACCGTACCAGCTGTCCAGCCCCCAGCCCGTCATGAAGATGAGCAGCATAACCACCTGAGCCCTGTCGCACCAGGGATGCTCCTCGCCGAGCCTAGCCTCCACAGACACAGTCATACAACGGAATAATGGACTGATCAACCGATATAGGCGATCTGGGAAGAACTGGTCAGATACTGGCTAGCTCACCCGACGCCCAAGACGAAGCTCACGACCAATATGAGGAGCACCGAGACATTCAGCAATGCGAACACCAGGTCCCGTTCAAATAGATGAGCCGTAGCGGATGCCACGATCCGGAGAAGTGGTGTACCGATTAGGATGAAGAACCCTAGGAAAAGCACGTGGCTCGGCTCCAGGAAGGGGTCGCCGAACAGCACCCAACTCACGCTCAGCACACCGCTCGGACACGACGCGTCCCCCGTGGCCCATAGCAGCCCGAGCCCCATGACCATGAAGAGGCCGCTCACCAGGACGCCAGTCCTGAGAAGCCTCGACACGAGAAGCTCTAGGAAGCGAACATTATCCATCAGAGGCCAACCCCCGACGCGATCATCCTGAGCCCCAGCAGCAGCAACACCGCGACGAACACCCTCTTGAGAAACATGCCCCTGAGGCGCCCCGTCACCCTCGCCCCTATGTAGGAGCCCACCAAGGTTCCCAGCACCACCGGGGCCGTCACGAAGCCGTCACAGAACCCGTGCCTAATGTACACCAAGGCGCTGGCTGCCGCCGTGACCCCTATCATGAAGTTGCTGGTGGCCACCGCCACCTTCATGGGGACGCTGCTCACCACGTTCATTGCCGGCACCTTGATGCCGCCTCCGCCGATCCCGAGAAGACCGGAGACGATGCCCGCGACGTAGCTTATGCCGAAGGTGTCCAGGGTACTCGTGACGCCGTAGCTGATCTGCTCTCCACGGGCCTCGTCATAATACGAGCCGCCTAGGCTGAGCCGCTCCGCCAGCCAGTCGTTGGGCTTGTTCACCCAGCTGCGCCGGCTGTTCCTCAACTGGTACCACATCACGGTGGACGCGTAGATGAGACTCAACCCGAACACCGTCTTCAGCAGAGACTCCGCAGCCATGGCCATGAAGCTCGCCCCGGTCAGCGCCCCCAGCGTCGTGGCCAGCTCCAGAAACATGCCAAGCCGCATGTTGGTGACCTCGTCCCTGACGTAGACGGAGGCGGCGGCGCTGCTCGTGGCCACGACGGCCACGATGCTGGCTCCCGAGGCTATGTGGATCGGGACGCCTAGAAGAAACACCATGAGAGGCACCATTATCACGCCGCCGCCCAGCCCGAGCAGCGCGCCTAGAAAGCCGGACCCCAACGCTATCGTGAGGGCGTACAGCGTGAAAAGGAGCTGCATACGCTTTGGAGCGCCATTAAAACATATAACTCTTTGTAAAAGGGCTGAAAGACGGCTTATTTTAAAAAACACGGCGTAAAAAAGGCACTCCACCAAAAAACATCCAAAAATAATCCAATAGACAGCCAAAACTGGACCAATACGATCTATTGTGGTGTAGGCCTCAGCCTACGGTTCTCTTCTGATCACCCGTCCTTCTCCCTCACCATTAACACGGAGAGAAACGCCGTCAAGAACAGGACCGCTGAGACCGTCAACACGGATGCCTCGGCGCCGCTGCCTTCGTACATGTAGCCGAGGGAGGGACTTGCCATGATCCCGCCGACGTTCTCGCTCTCTGAGTAGATGCCCATCACCATACCCGTCCTGCTCTCAGGCATCACAGACATCAGATGCATCATCATGCCGAGGTCGGCCGCGGCCATAAACAGACCCTGGACGAGCCCTATCACGTAGAGGAGAGCCAGGCCCTGGCCATAGACCAGACCCAGATAGGTCGCCCCCATCACCGAGACGCTTACGACGATCATCCGCTTGGTGCCGTACCTGTCGCAGAGTGTGCCCAGGAAAGCCTGGCTGCCCGCCACCGCTAACCTGATCAGAGTCATGTATGTCCCTATCTGTGTCTCGGAGGCGTTGAACCTGGGGCTCTCGTGGAGATATATCGGCAGGAAGTTGCTCCTGAATATCAGGTTGAAAATGTAGAGGCCACGGACCGCGTATATGCCGACGAGGGAAGCTGTGAAGAGCGTCCTCCAGCCTCCTCCAACCCTCGTGGCCGAGTCTTTGGTGGCCTTGTCGTCGTAGTCCATCAGTAAAACGGCGGTCAGCCCCCCCACCCCGATCAAGGCTGACAGGTAGAAAGGCAGAGTATACCCCCTGTTCTCCGTGATCCAGCCCCCTATGAAGGGCGACACGACTCCGCCTAGGCTTATGACCGAGAGGTACCTGCCATAGGTTCTGCCCCTCCCCTCCTTCGGCAGGAGCTCCGCCTGGAGAGCCTTCAACGCGATGGCGTACGCGCTCATGACGGAGGTCATGGCGAAGTAGAGAACCAGAAAATGCCGGAACGTGCTCGCGGAAGGATACAGCGCGTAGACGATGGTTGAACCGAGTATCGCGAACACCATCATCCACTTCTTTCGTATCCTGTCCGCGACGACGCCGCTCAGGGGCTCAAATATTAGCCAGCCGAGTATGCTGGCGGTTCCCAGCAGCCCCACCTGGCTGATGCTCATCCCCTGCTGCCTGATGTAGAGGGAGAGTATGGGGGAGATGATGCCCCCGCGGAAACCCAGGGCCAGCTGGGCCATCATCAGGTAGAACAGGGATCTTTCCCTGGGGGTCTCCCCGAACATAAAGATATGAAAAAGGGTATTAGGTGAAAAGGCTTTCCAGAGCCTATTGTACTGTCGCGAAGGGCGCCTGATAGTCGACGGTCGGAAGCTCGTCGTTCAGCACTTCTTTGAGGCCGCGGTACCTGTTGCGCAGGGTTACCTCTGTGGTGCCCGCTGCCTCTGCGATCACCCGCTGGACGCGCCTGTCGTTGGTCTCTTGGCACGCCATGTATAGGGCGGCCGCCGCGAGGCCCCGGGGATCCTTGCCGGCGAGCCCCTTCTTCTTATCGGCCTCCCGGAGTATCTCTACGGCCAGCCTCTCCGTGGGCTGCTTCACCCCCAGCTTCGACGCTATGCTGGGCACAAACTTGAAGGGCCGGTCCACGGGCGGCTTGATGTCGAGCTCCCTTATGAGAAGCCGGTACGTCATGGCTACCTCGCTGTGCTCTCTGGTGCTTGCCTTCGATACCATCTTCAGCGGCCTGGGCACCTTGAGCAGCCTGCACGCGGCGTAGATGCTCGACGCCACGAAGGCGTCGATGCTACGACCCCTGATCAGGTCCTCCTTGAGGGAGCGTCTGTAGATGAAGGCTGCCTGCTCCTTCACGTTTTTAGGCAGGTGCAGCTCCGAGCTCATCCGGTCGAGCTCCGCCATGGCGATGCTGAGGTTCCGTGTGTGGGTCTCGTTGACCTTGCTCCGGTTGTCCTGTCTCTGGAGGCGCCTCATGCGTCTCTGGGTCTCCTGGTCGAGCCTGTTGCCCTGGGCGTCCCTGTCGCCCTTGATGACTGTGCTGAGGCCCTTGTCGTATATGCTGTATCTGTACCCCGTGCCTGTTCGTCTCCGGTCGTTGGCTTCCCGTAGGTTGAACGCCCTGTACTCTGGGCCCGTGTCCATCACCGTCTCGGTGATCACTACCCCGCAGTCGCTGCAAACCCTCTCCCCAGTAACGTTATCGCTGATTATCCTCGTTCCGCCGCATACGGGGCAGCTTGTCTCTTCTTGTAGGTCCATCCTTTCCTTCCTTTCATCTCTTCCGTTATCACCAAAGAAGAATTATGGGTATTTTACCCATATCGTGTGCCGATCTTCGGTACGGCGACTTATAAAGGTTACTAAAAAAACCATCATGATCTAGGCTATCCCCAATAATACACCTGTCAACCAATAAATTAGTAGCTTTAAACTACAGCCAAGCCTTAAAAACAAAGTAAAGCACCTATCAGGTGAGCAGTTTTGGACAGGATAGACGAGACTGCCCGAGAAATCAAGAATCTCGAGATACAGGGCGCCACGAGCATAGCAGTCAGGGCAGTGGAGGCGCTGAGGGATGATCTTCTCGCGGCGGACAGTCAGAGCACCGCCCAGCGAGTCTTGGCGGAGGGCGTGAAGAAGCTCGTCGACACCAGGGAGACCGAGCCGATGATGAGGAACGGTTTGAGGTACCTCCAGAAGAACCTCTCGGGGAAATGGACGTCCTTCGAAAAGTTCAGCGCCCAGGTCAAGAAGGCATCAAGTGAGGTCCTCGAGTTCTATGATAAGGCCAGGAAAAACATCGTGGAGATAGGCTCCAAGCGGGTGAGGGAAGGCGACACGGTGTTCACGCACTGTCACAGCAGCGCCGTGACGGAGACCCTCATCAGGGCCCACGAGTCTGGGAAGAGGTTTCGTGTGATACAGACGGAGACGCGCCCCAAGTACCAAGGCAGGATCACCGCCCGTGAGCTGGTTGATGCCGGTATCAACACGACCATGATAGTGGACAGCGCCGCGAGGCACTTCATGAAGGAGATCGACTTCGTGCTGGTGGGCAGCGACGCCGTCACGAGCGAGGGCAACGTTATAAACAAGATCGGCACCAGCCAGGTCGCGCTCGCGGCCCACGAAGCCAGAATACCCTTCTACGTGTTGAGCACACTCCTCAAGTTCGACCCCGTGACCATCCACGGCGAGTTCGAGGCCATCGAGGAGAGGGGCGACGACGAGATATGGGACGCCCCCCCGGAGGGCTTGAAGATCAGGAACCCCGCCTTCGACGTGACCCGGAGGGACTACATCCACGGGATAATAACCGAGGAGGGGATCATCAGCCCCCACAGCATCCTGGAGGCCGTCCAGAGGCACTACCCCTGGATACTGGTGTAGCGATTAGATGACAGGCCACTTCGTTAGGGCCCTTGAAAGCTCCACGTGATCCTTCGCATAGTCCTCCAGACTTATGCCCCGGGTGGCCGCGTCAACGGCTTGCCTCATGGCTGTGGCTCCCTTCACGGTTCCGTCGGGGTGCCCGTGTATGCCTCCGCCTGCTTGGATGACGGTGTCGTCGCCGAATATCTCGACGAGCTTTGGCACCATCCCTGGGTGGAGGCCGCCTGAGGCCACGGGCAGCACGGGGCGTACGCCGTGCATGGGTTCCTTGCACGCCGCTATGTTGGCTCTGACCTCCTCCTCGGTCTCCGACATCTTGCCCACGGCTGTGCCCACGTGGAGCTGGTCTACGCCTAGCAGTCGCGCCACCCTCGCCAGGACCACCATGTTGATGCCGTGGATGCGGCTCCTGGTGAAGGCTGCGTGGCCCGCCCTGTGTGCGTGTATGACGAGGTTGAATCCCTCGTCCCTCATGGCCTGGAGGCTGCTCCATCCCGTGGTG
>DAOVEE010000202.1 GCA_030669135.1 Candidatus Bathyarchaeota archaeon
GGGGTGCTCCATGCTGTACATCAGCGGGGTCTCCACCTCCATGCCGCCGTACTCGTGGACCATGCTGGTGACGTACTCCTCAAGCAGCGCCTTCACCATCCTGCCCTTGGGGTAGTACCTGAAGTTGCCCGGGTCCGACGCAGGCTCGTAGTCCACCAGCTCCAGGCTCCTCATGAGGTCGACGTGGGGAGGTGTCCGGCCCACGGTGCGGTCCTTGGCGTACTCGTATCCGCTGAACTTGCGGAGCTTATCGTGGCCCTGGAAATCGAACTCGTCGAGATCCCAGAGCTTGCCGTCCAGGTCCATTATGTACCAGCGGCTCCTTAGCCTCTCCTCGGCCTTCAGCGCCTCCGATACGACCTCTTCCTTCTTTTCACTCACGGGTTTCATCTCCGAAGAAGCCGTGGTGATGCCTCCATGGCATACGCTGCCCAGATACTTCTCTCAGAACATCGGAGGAGCGTCTATAGTCGCCTGATCGGGCCTCTCGGCCTAGTCTGTTTGGCGGGACATCACCGCGTTCTCCTCTCACACCTTTGAAGGAGTCCACGACTTTTAATCTTTATGCATCATTTCTTGGGCATCAGGTCGGCCTCCACGACGCGGTACCTGCCGCTGACGCCGTCCCAGCTGCGCTCCGCCTCCTTGATCTCTATCCTGTACCTGAACCACGGCGCGTCGAGGACCAGGCTCTCGTACTCGCCGCCCTCGCCGCAGGGGTCCACGCCGAACCTCTCGCTGAGTTCCACGAGCCTGTTCACCGCCTGTCTGTCCAGCTTGGCTCCCAGCCACCTCTGGTCGAGGCCGTGGGCCGCCACCGCCGAGAACACGATGGTCATGCCGCTGCGGAGCATCTCGTTGAGCAGCTCCTTACGCTCTCTGCCCCAGAGGGGGCTGAGGTGCTCCAGCCCCAGCTCACCGCATATCCTGTCGACGCGTTCCTTCTGGTAGCTGGACGCTATGGCGCCGGTGACGACGCCCTCAACGTCGAGCCCCTGTAGGCATTTCTCTAGGTCGTCCAGCTCCTTCTCTTTGACGCCCCTGGTCTTGGTTTCAACATGCTCTTTGCCCCACGAGTAGGCTTGGAGCTCGGTGACCCCTATGTTTATGGTGTGGAACATGTAGCTGTCAGGGTTCTCGGAGTACATGGACACCAGGTAATCCAGGTCGTGGCCTTCCTCCTCTGCGAGGCGGGCCGCGTAGCAGCTGTCCTTGCCGCCGCTGAAGAGCGTAGCCACTTTCAAATCTCTAGATCACTACCGGGTTCTCTGGGGTGCCGCCTCGGAGAGTCATCAGGACGCCCTCCGCCACCTGCAGCGCCATCCTGGTCATGCCCTCCAAGTTGCATGCGCCCAGGTGGGGTGTTAGTATCACGTTGTCCATCCCTAGGAGCGGGTTGTCGGCGCCGATGGGCTCCTTCTCGAAGACATCCAGCGCGGCCGCCTTGATCTTGCCGGACTTCAACGCTTTGATCATGGCTGTCTCGTCGACCACTCTGCCCCTCGCCATGTTGACGAGTATCACGCTGTCCTTCATCAACCCGATCTCCTTCTCCCCGATGAGTCGATGCGTCTCGGGGGTGCCTGGGACGTGCAGGCTCACTATGTCGCTCGCCCCGAGGAGCCCGTCGAGCTCCATCCACCTGATTCCCATTTCCTTCTCCACGTCCGGCTTCCTGGTCCTCGACCAGTAGACCACGTCGGCGTCGAACGCCTTCACCCGCCTCGCGGTGGCCGTCCCTATCCGGCCGAGCCCGACGATGCCGACGGTCTTGCCCGCCAGCTCGCCGCCGATGAGGTCGCTGTACTTCCGGTTCCACTCTCCTCGCCGCACAGCCTTGTCAGCCGCCACGATGCGTCTTATCGTCGAGAGCATTATGGCCATGGTCATCTCGGCCACGGTGACCGTCAACGCGTCAGGCGTGTTGCACACCACCTTCCCAAGCTCACGCGCGGCCTCCAGGTCGACATGGTCGCAGCCCATCCCGTGGACCCCCACCGCCTTGAGCCGCCTGCCCTTCTCCATCATCTCGCGGGTGATCCTGATGCTGCCCCTCGAGATGATGCCGTCAACCTCTTCAATGATCTCCATCAACGCGTCCTCGCTGCTCCCCGGCGGAAGCTCCACGACGTTGACCCCCTCTGCCTTGAGGTACTCCACGCCGACCTCGTTGATCGGCTCAGCGACGACTACAGTGAACCCCGGCATATGTATCAGGGAGAAAAGGAGGCTGGGCACGGTTAAGGCTTAAGATGAGGGTTAGGGCGTCTGCGTCCTCTCCGCGCCCCCTTCTGGGGCTTCTTCTTTGCGTGGCGCAGCGTATTATCTAGGGCGTCGCAGAGGCCGTCGAAGGTCTCCATGAGGCCCCAGCCTTCGTTCTCGGCGTTGAAGCCGACGTTTGGCCCCATGACTCGGGCGTTGAGTCTGTACCTCACCCTCTCACCCTGGGTGCTCTGCTTCTTGATCCTGACGCTGACCTCCGTTATGCCCTCGTGTATCCTCATGTTCTTAGCGACGATGCGCCTCAGCTTGTCCTCGGCGACGGCCCTCTCGAAGAAGTCCTCCTCGGTGATCCCCACGATGTAGACAGGGATCTCCTCCTCCACCCTGAGGCCCGCGATGAGGCCGAGGAGCTCCCTCGGAGTGATTATGCCGTGGACGACTCCCTCGTCGTCCACCATGAGGCAGGCGGTCTTCCCCGACTCTGATAGCCCCTGCACGACCTGGAGCAGGTCGGCGTCCGGGCCCACGGTCAACGGCTGGGGGTCCATGACGCCGCTCACCTTCCCGGGGAACCTGGTCACCTTCTCCCCGACCACGTCGCCGCGGGTGGTCTTCGAGGCGGGGGTTATGAACGTGTGAACTATCAGGTCGGATGTGACCATGCCGGCGAGCCTCCCGCCCCTCGTCACGGGGATGTGGCTTATTTTCTTGTTGAGCATCATCCGCCTCGCCTGGGCGACCCCGACCCCATGATCCACGGTGATGACAGGGTTCTGCATGTAATCCTTGGCGGCCACGTTCCTG
>DAOVEE010000279.1 GCA_030669135.1 Candidatus Bathyarchaeota archaeon
CATCCTTGGAGGTGTGTTCGTCGCCCTGAATCCATTGATGCCCGCCCCAGAGATAGGGGGGGAGAGGGAGGAGACAGGGTGCGACGTCCTCGTCGTCCTAGACAGGCTTCTGGATAGGCTGCCCAAGGGTCTCCCGGAGACAGTCATCGTGGCGGAGGCGGCCAGCTACGCGCCCACCCACCTGAGGCTTCTGAGTATGCTCAGGTACAGATACGAGAGCCCTCGTGGCGCGTTGAGGTTCGAGGACCTGACGAGGGGCCCCATGATCGAGGGTTTCCCCGAGATCGATCCGGTGGAGGATGTGGCCGTCGTCATCTTCACAAGCGGCACCACGGGGGAGCCCAAGGGGGTGATGCTCACCCACTACAACCTGGTCGTCAACGCGCTGCAGTCCTACCACTGGCTGAGGGGGTGGGGGTACAGCGCCAAGCCCCAGCCTGCGGGGTGGCCCGTCGTGCTATGCGCGCTGCCCTTCTTCCACAGCTACGGCCTCGTGGTGATGAACGAGGCGGTGAGCTTCGGGTGCACCCTGGTGCTGCTGCCGAACCCGACCCCCTTGGATATTATGAAGGCGACGGACAGGCACAGGGTCACCCATTTCCCCCTGATACCGAGGCTCATCAGGGAGATACTGCGCCACCCCGACCTGAGGAAGTACGACCTCACGAGCCTGACCCACTGCGCATCCGGCGGAGCAATGATCCAAGCCGAGCACATGACTGAGTTCGAGGCAGTCGCCGGCGCCAGGATGTACCAGGGGTACGGGCTCACCGAGGCCGGCCCCAGCGTCTCCGCCACCCCGGTGGAGGGGGAGCCCAACTACGCCAGCGCCGGTCTCCTCTACCCGGACACCGAGGCAAAGATCATGGACCTCCAGCTAGGGGAGGTGGAGATGCCCCGCGGCGAGAAGGGCGAGATCATCGTGCGCGGCCCCCAGCTCATGAAGGGCTACTGGGGCAGCCCCGAGGAGACCGCGGAGGCCCTCAGGGACGGGTGGCTATACACGGGGGACATAGGTTACATGGACCATGAAGGCTACCTGTACATCGTCGGGCGTAAGAGAGACAGGATCGTGGCCCGGGGCCACACAGTCTGGCCCACCATGGTGGAGGAAGCCCTTGAGAGCCACGGAGCAGTCGAGGCAGCCGTCGCCTTCGGCGTCCCGGACCCCCTCAGGTGCTCCACGGACATCCGGGCCGCCGTCAAGCTCGCAGAAGGCTACCAGCCGACACGTGTTCTGGAGCGTGAACTCATAGAGCTGTGCGCCAGCAAGCTCAAGGAGTACCAGGTCCCCACGGCGATAATGTTCAGGGACGATCTCCCCATGACCCCCATGGGCAAGGTGGACCGAGGCGCCGTCATCGCCGAGGTGGACGAGTTGATCAAGAAACTCATGCAGGGCGCCGAGATGCCTGAGGAGATACTCTGATCTACGTCTGTGACGAGGAAAATACAATAAAAAATGGTAAGCGGACTAAAATCAGTCCGAGAACTGGACTCCCAGCCCTCCCCTGCTATGGTTGACGAGGCCGATGACGAAGCTGCCTAGGTCCTCGAGTCTAGCACTCCTCTTGTTGCGTATCGATCCGTACGAGATCAGTTTCAGCTCTCGGAGGATCCTTGCGTTCAACTTCAGAGTGGATAGGGGCACCCCGTACTCCTCTGACAACTGCTTCAGGAGGCTGGTCAGCGACTGGTCTCGCTCGGAGACGGCGTTGAGCACGAGAAGCTGGTTATCGTTAAGTGTACGGAGAATCAGACTGCGGAGATTGTCGACTCCGCCCGAAGATATTGGAACCGATGCACATCCATCACTTGCTCAGAATGCACGCTCAGCCTTTTTAAGATTGTTGGATAGCTTCACCTGTCCAGCCTGTCACTGGGAAACCGTTATCACCGACGGCTCAGCTAAAGGGAGTTGA
>DAOVEE010000269.1 GCA_030669135.1 Candidatus Bathyarchaeota archaeon
TGAAGCCCATGGATGAGAAGTCGTAGCCCTCCATGATGTTTAGTATCTGCATTATCGTGGTTCCCGAGTGGGTCGGGTCATACACCACCTCGTGGCCCCTGTAGCTCCCCGGGTCGGGCGTGTGTATGATGGGCTCGTACATAGCCAGATCCTCAAGGGTTATGAGGCCCCCACCCCGCGCCATCTCACCCGCGATGGCCTCAGCTATCCATCCCTTGTAATAGACGTCACGTCCCTCCACGGATATCGCCTCCAGGCACTTGGCGAGCTCCTCGTTCACGAGCACGTGGGGCTCCGCCATCCCGCGGGTATAGGGCAGGTACGGGAACCGCCCCTCTCTGAGGTAGACCCGCCTCCACTCGTCGAACCCCCAGAACGCCTCCATCCGCCTGAAGATGTGGTCGGCGGTCCACCAGCCAACGGTGAAGCCCTCCCTGGCCACCTTGATTGCGGGCGACATGACCTCCTCGAGGCTCATGGTGCCGTACCGTTCGAGGGCCTCCGTGAGGCCTGCGACGGTGCCTGGCGTGGTGCAGGCCTTGTGTCCGACGACGTTGGCGTCGTCTTTCACCTTACGCCAGCCCATCCAGCCCGGCTCGGCGGCCTCCTCCAGGTCATATATGTTCGGGGTGCAGTTCACTGACGGCCTGCCCACGTAGTCTACGATGACGTTCTCACCGGACTCCAGGTGTATGGCCATGACTCCCTCCCCTCCTATGCCGTTCATGCCCGGCTCAACAACACAGTCCATGAAAGCGGCGGCGACGGCTGCGTCAACGGCGTTCCCGCCCTTCCGCATGACGCCGACGCCGGCCTCCCCTATGAGCCGATGCTTGGACGCCACCATCCCGTTCTCCGCGACGCAGTCGTTCCTCCCGGCGCCCACCCAGCGCCTATCTTGATGGATGAACCCGTCAGAAACCATGGATGAGTAATGGGGCAAGACTATAAATAACCAGTGAAGCCCGCTGGGTAACCCTTGTATACTGGGAAGGGGTTGTTCAGGGTATGTCAGAGGAGAAACTCGCCGAATTTCTTCAAAAGGGAAAAGACTGGGACAAGGTGAAGACCACGGTCCCAGGGGTCTTCGTCATGAGGATGCCCGGCACCAAGAACAGGGAGCCGAGCCTATGCGTCGAGGTGAACCCGGTGGACGCCAGCGGCAGCCCCACGAAGCGTCGGGGGTTGATCATCCGGTCAGCGGAGGAGTACTTGGAGTTCAAAGACATCCTGATGAACGAGAAGCTGGAGAGCCTATTGGAGATGCTGGAGGACGTGAACCCGGAGACAGCGAGGCCCGGGAAGACCAGTAAAGACGTCATAGAGATCTGACCCAAAACCTATTCATCGACGAGCCACACCTTCTGTGAAGGTGCAGCGTTTGGAGAGCCTTAAACAGCTTTTATTCAGCCTAGTGGAGGTAGGCAGCCCCAGCGGCTTCGAGGAGCCCATGATGAGGAGGCTCGTAGAGGAGCTCAAGCCGCTCTGCGACGAGGTCTACGACACGCCGCGCGGGAACGTGGTGGGTGTTCAGAGGGGCACGGACCCCGAGGCCCCCGGCATCGCCCTCGCCGCCCACACGGACCAGGTGGGGTTCGTCGTCTTCAACGTGGACGAGAGGGGTTTCATATGGTTCAGGCGCGTAGGCGGCGCCGTCACCCGGAGCATAATGGGCCACCAGGTGAGGCTGCTAACCGAGGAGGGACCCATAATAGGCGTCGTCGGCATCAAGCCGGGGCACATCACGAAGCCAGAGGAGGCTTCGAAGGTTCCGCCGGTAGAGGAGATGTACATCGACATAGGAGCCGACAGCGGGGAGGAGGCGCATCGGCGCGGCGTCGAGATAGGCACACCCATAGTCTGGAACACTGGGCCCGTGGAGCTGGGCAACAACTACATAGCGACGCCGGCTGCCGACGACAGGGCGGGGCTAGCAGCCATCATAACCACAGCGAGGAACCTCAGAGACAAGCCTATACCGGCGACGGTCTACTACGTGGGCACCGTCGAGGAGGAGATAGGGCTCAGAGGGGCCGAGGTGGCGGTACACGATCTGGACGTGGACATGGCGGTGGCCATCGACACGTGCTCCGCCGGCTA
>DAOVEE010000170.1 GCA_030669135.1 Candidatus Bathyarchaeota archaeon
GCGTGAGGGCAAAGTCTGGGGCAGAGAACCAGCTGACCTACATGTTCACCAACAACTGGGACGAGACGCTCTACGACCTGGAGTTCACGCTGAGTTCAACGTCAGGCTACATATCGGTCGTCGACGGCCTCAGTACAAGCCTCGACGAGTTAGGGGTCGGAGAGCCGGTCGCCGTGGAGCCTATGCTGAGCATACTGGAGGGCACCCCCCTGGCCGTCTACACGTTGACGGCCACAGTGTCTTACAGGGATGCCGAAGACAGCAGGTACTACCAGTCCTTCAGCCTCCCGGTGAACGTCGACTCGGCGGCTGCCGCGAAGACCACCGTCATCACGCTGAAACGCATGGAGGTGGTTCAGGAGAACGTGAGGCCCGGAGACTCCTTCGACGTGCAGCTGGAGGTCCAGTGCAGCGGGGCGGACGCCTACGAGCTGCTCAGCAAACTGAGCTTCGGGACGGTCACGTCGATATCGCCGCTGAGCCCCACCACGAGCAGCCTAGGAGACCTGGAGGCCGGCGGCACGGCCGTCGTAACTTACCGGCTCCTCGCGTCGGGCAGCATCGCCGCCGGGCAATACCCCGTGACGGCGACCATAACATATACGGACTCCAGGGGCGACGCAGGGAGCCTCACCGAGACGGTGACTGTCATGGTGGAGGGGCTCATAGAGTTCGAGCTAATAGACACCCCCACCGAGACGGTGAGAAGGGGCGAGAGCAGTGAGCTTGAGGCCGACCTCCTCCTAATAGGGACGGAGAGCGTGGACTTCGTGAGCGTAAGCTTGGTCGAGGACGACGTCTTCAGGCGGGTGGCCGGCAGCACGGAGTACATCGGCGCCGTGGACCCGGACAGCCCCATCCCCTTCGACATAAACTACAAGGTGGCTGAGGACGCGGAGGAGGGCGACCACGAGCTGAACCTCACCATCGCGTACAGGGACCACCTGAACAGGGAGCACGAGGAGCAACTAGGGTTCACGATGAGCGTCGGCGGCGACGCCACTCAGCCTGGCCAAGACGCGGCGCCCTCCGGGCTCTGGGTGTGGATACGCAGGCTCCTAGGTCTAGGCCCGTGAGAGTGAGCGCGTGAACCCCCTCGACATCCTCCTCATGTCCGCGCAGGGGATGAGGGAGCGTAAGTTCCGTTTCGCGCTCAACCTGGTGGGTATACTGATCGGGTGCACGGCGGTTACGGGGCTCGTCTCCGTCACCCAGGGGCTCACCGACAGCGTCACCGGGCAGCTCGAGGTTTTCGGGCCCACCAACATAATAGTCATCCCCGGCGAGGTCCATCATGGACAGGGGATAGTGGCTGACACCCTCGACTGGAGGGAGCTGGACATAATCGAGAGGACCGCCAAGGTGGAGGCGGCGACGCCCATCATCGCCAACAAGTACTGCAGCTTCACCGTCAAGGGAAGGACCTTCTACACGGACGTCTACGGCGTCACGGAGGAGTACACCGAGATCAACAAGAACACCGTGATAGAGGATGGCAGGAACTTCGTCCGCGGCGACACGGCGGTCGTGGTCATAGGCGCCAACGTGGCGAAGCCCGTAGACGCGGACGAGAGAGTCATCGACTTGGGGGACAGGATCAAGATCAAGTCCACCGTGAACGACGTCGAGAAGGAACTCACCCTGAGGGTGATAGGAATCCTGGAGGCGCAGGGCAGCAGCTTCGGGTTTAACCTCGATAACAGTATATCGATGCCGCTGCAGACGGCCCAGCAGTTCTACGAGGTGGGCGGCGAGTTCGACTTCGTGTTGGCCCAGGCGGCGACCATCGAGGAGGTGGACGTCGCCGTCGAGGGAATAGAAGATAGGCTTGGGGACAGGGTGACGGTGGTTTCCTCGGAGTCGGCGATGGAGACGGTGGGCTCGGTGCTGGGCACCATCCAGTCGGTGCTCGGCGGCATAGCGGGGATCTCGCTGCTGGTGGCGGGTGTCGGGATTATAAACACCATGACGGTTTCAGTCATGGAGAGGACCAAGGAGATAGGGACCATGAAGGCGGTGGGCGCCAAGAGCGGGGACGTGCTGTTTATGTTCCTCAGCGAGGCCATGGTGACCGGGCTCGTGGGCGGGGCCATGGGCGCAGCCTTCGGGTTCCTCCTCGGCGCCGTTATAGGCAACTTCATCGATTTGACGGTGAGGCCGTCCATGAGTCTAGGGTTGTTCGTGGTGGGATTCGCCGTGGTGACGTCCATACTGTCGGGGCTCTACCCGGCGTGGAGGGCGTCTAACCTCAACCCAGTGGAGGCTTTGAGACATGAGTGAAGAGAGAAAAGGATTCGTTGAACTGGTCGCCGGGGTGCTAAGGAGGCCCCGGGAGACCTTCCAGTACGTGTCTGAGAGAGACCTTGTGAGGGGTCTTCTGATAGTCGTCTTGATGGTGGTGCTTGCCGCCGCGTCGGCGTCCACGTACATGTCCAAGATACCGTTGGAGGTGCTGGCGCCCCAGCTCGGCCAAGCCGGCGTCGACGCATCCCAGCTGGGCGGCAGCATGGGACTGCTCGCGGGCATAGGGGTCGCCGTCAGCATCCTAATCGGGTTCGCGGCGTCCACGCTGCTCATGCACGGCGTCGCGACGCTCACGGGGGGCGGCGGCAACATGAAGAGGTTCTTCGCCATGCACGGCTTCGCAGCGACGCCTCACACGCTGAACTATATGCTTAGGCTCGCGGACTCGTTCATATCGTCGCCCAGCCAGCTGGCAGGCTACTTCGTGGCCAACAGGGAGATAGGGAACAGCGTCCTCAAGGCCGTCATAGGCACCAACCTGTTCACGGTGTTCGGGTTGGCGGCCCTCATATACATCACATACGCGTTGGCGGAGAACTATAAGATAGGCAGGAAGAAGGCTTTCATCATAGCGCTGATGCCGTACATCCTGTACGTGGCGATTAACCTGTTCTCGCCGACGGGCTAGCCCAAACCATTTCTATTGTTCCGCATCCAGTAGTACACGATAATTATGTCTAACCCTAACTTGGAACTCGATAAGAGGATATTGGGCGAGGCTTACAGCAGCGCCGAGACCATGGAGACTGTCACGACGCTCTGCGACGAGTACGACAGCAGGTGGCCGGGCAGCGGGAAGGACCTGGAGAGCTGCGAGTACATGGCGGAGAAGCTGACGGAGTACGGCCTGGAGGACGTGCACCTGGAGAAGTTCACCCTCCCGGGCTGGATACGCGGCGGCAGCAGCCTGGAGATGCTTGAGCCCAAGCGGAAGAAGATCGACTGCATCGCGCTGCCCATGAGCTGCGAGGGCGCCGTCGAGGCCGAGCTTGTCTACCTGGGCCCCGGGCCTCTCGGTATCTACGAGGAGATGCGGGACGAGATCGAGGGCAAGATCGTCATGGTTAACAGCGGCAACCCGGAGGGCATGGCCCGGTACCTCCACAGGAGCGAGAAGTACCAGAGGAGCGTCATGGCGGGCGCCGTCGGCTGGATATTCATGAACCACTACCCGGCCTACGGGCCCCCCACAGGAGGCATCAGCCCCATAGTGCCGGCGATAGGCGTCAGCTACGAGGACGGAATGTACTTGGCACGCCTCCTCAAAAGGAAGGGCCACGTAATGCTACGGCTGGAGACCAAGTGCAGGAACCTGGACGTGGACACGTGGAACGTGGTAGCCGACCTCCCCGGCGCAGGAGGCGTAGACGAGTGGGTGGTCTACGGGGCCCACTACGAGGGACACGACATAGCCGTGGGGGCCCTTGACGACGCCACGGGCGCCGCTGTGGTCATGGAGATCGCCCGCATCCTGGCGAAGGAG
>DAOVEE010000078.1 GCA_030669135.1 Candidatus Bathyarchaeota archaeon
GGAGGGGCAACGATTCGAGTTGGCAGCGTGGGAAGACGCGTTGAGTCTCGTAGCCGAACGGCTCAGGGAGACCCTTGATAGGCACGGCCCCGAGTCTGTGCTGCTCCTCGACTACTACGGCAACACCGGCCTCCTCTCAAGCGGCTTCAGCAGGCGGCTCTGGACCGCGTTGGGCGCCACACGCACCGACGAGGCCGTCTGCTCCGCGTCGGGCCACGCCGCCCTGAGGCTCCATTACGGCCTCAGCTACGGCGCGGAGCCGGAGGCGCTCATGAGCAGGAAGATCATCGTCTTCTGGGGGTTCAACGCCAAGCACAGCTCCCCCCACATGTGGGCCATGGCGCTCAAAGCCAAGAGGGAGAACGATGTCGCCATAGTCGTCGTGGACCCCCGTCAATCCGAGTCCACGTCCATGGCAGACCTCTGGCTCTACCCGAGGCCGGGAACCGACGTCGCCCTCTGCTATGGGCTGGCGCGGCACCTAATCACCAACGGCCACGTGGACACAGGTTTCGTCGAGGAACACTGCGCTGGCTACGAAGAGTACATGGAGGAGGCCTTGAGGTGGACTCCGGAGCGGGTCGAGGCGGTCACCGGGGTGTCGTGGGAGGGCGTCGAGGCACTAGCCGACGTCCTCGTCAAGTACGGCGACCCCGTGTTCATGATAGGGATCGGCCTCAACAAGAGTATCTCTGGCGCCGAGTCCGTTAGGGCGGTCTCCCTCATCCCCGCCCTCCTCGGGGAGCACCGCGGCTTCTATTACACGAACAGCAGGGGCAGGTACCTCTCTGGGGACATGGAGGGCGCAACGCTTACGAGCAGAGCCCATAAAGTGGTCAGTCAGGTCTCCATCGGCGAGAGGCTTGCAGCCGGCGAGTTCAGGTTCGTCTACGTCCAGAACATGAACCCGGTCCTCACCCTCCCGGACTCCAACAGCATCAGGAAGGGGCTGCAGCGTGACGACGTGTTCCTCGTGGTTCACGACACCCACCTCACCGAGACGTGCCGCTTGGCGGACGTCGTCCTCCCCGCCGCCACCTACCTGGAGAAGGATGACGTCGTCCTAAGCGACTCCCACCCATACGTCAGGAAGGCACGGAAGGCCGTCGAACCCGAGGGAAAGAGCCGGGACGAGGTGTGGGTCATGAGGGAGCTTGCTCGCCGCGTTGGAGTGGAGGAAAGGTGGGTTTACGACGACCCGTGGGCCGAGGCCGGACGCACTCTGGAGAACGCGTTCCTCGACGGAGGCTTCGAAGACCTGATGAGTGGGTCGACGCTGAGGCTCCGCATGAGGCCCGCCGACGAGTACCAGACGCCCTCCGGCAGGGTAGAGTTCTACTCCTCGGCTGCTGAGGAGGGTGTGTCGCCGCTGCCCAGACAGGTCGAGCTCATACTCGGCTCCGACGAGTATATTCTCGTAAGCAGCAGCCTCCCCAAGTACACCCACACACAGTTCAGGGATGTTTACGGCGATATACCGGCGCAAGTCTGGATAAACCCCGCGGATGCAGAGAGACATGGCGTTCAGGAAGGGGCCGAGGTGACGCTCTTCAACGACCTCGGGAGGCTCAGGCTTACGGCGGTCGTCACTGATCGGGTGCCCCGAGGAGTGCTCTGGGCGCCGAGGGAGCTGATAGACGGAGAGGGGAACGCGCAGAACTCCTTGACCCCCGGAGTGCCGCAGATGATCGGCGGCGGCCCTGTCTATAACTCTACCAAAGTGAAGATTCTCTAGGGCAAGTTTTTACACGCATGCCCCCCGAGTATGTATCCACCGGTGAACCAATTGAGGATACTTGAAGACATACGTGTACTCGACTTAACCCAGTTCTGGTTCGGGCCCTTCTGCACCATGATGCTAGCGGACATGGGGGCCGAGGTCATACGAGTTGAGCCTCCCTGGGGGAGCCCGGACAGGGTCGCCGACGGCTACATAGTGGGCAGCAGCAGCTACACCTTCCACCAGCTGAACCTCAACAAGAAGGGTCTCACCCTCAACCTCAAGACCCCTGAGGGGATGCGGGTCTTCAAGGAGCTAGTGCCGTTGTCGGACGTGGTGGTCCAGAACTTCAGACCCGGAACCATGGAGAGGCTGGGGCTTGGTTACGACGTCCTCAAGGAACTGAACCCGGGCATCATCTACGCGGCCCTCAGCGGGTTTGGCCAAACGGGTCCCTACCGTGAGCGCCCATGCTTCGCCCCCATAGCCGAGGCTATGAGTGGCCACAGCAGGCTCACGGGAGACGAGGTCGACCCAGATGGGCCGCCGATCGAGATGGCTCAGGCGTACGGCGACTTAGGCCCCGCGCTCTTCGCGGCCATGAGCATAGTGGCAGCGATAAGGCACAGGGACCGTACTGGCGTAGGGCAGATGATCGACGTGGCCCAGCTGGACTGCATGGCCGCCCTGAACATGGCGATCACAGGGTACAACCTCTCGGGGATGTTCCTATGGCAGCTAAAGGAGCGGTACCCCCTCGGAAGGGGTTTCGGCGGCCTGCTGCAGGCGGGTGACGGCGGCTGGGTGAGGCTGGCCAGCTTCAGCCCCCGGCTCATCGACAGCCTCATGGAGCACATGGGTGTCGAGGAGGTAACCATGGAGGCGATCCAAGAGATGGTCTCCCAGATGACCCGCGACGAGGCGGTGCAGTACTTCGTGGACGCCAAGGTGCCCGTGGCTCCGGTCTACAACGTCGACGACGTAATCAGGGACCCCCACCTCCATTCGAGAGACATGTTCGTAGAGGTGGACCACAGAGCCGCTGGCAAGGTGAAGGTCGTGAACTTCCCCGTCAAGTTCAGCGAGACACCATGCGAGGTCAGGGACGCGGCGCCGGCACTCGGTCAACACGACGAGGACTTGCTAAGAAACATCTTGGGATACGATGAGTCGAAGATCGACGAACTCAAGAAAGCCAACGCCATAATGGAGTGAAGAGGATGAGGTTCATAGTAGAGGTCTTCGACAGGTACCTGGGAGCCCACATAGGGGTCTTGACAGCCAGAGACATGGAGGTCGTGCACAGTGACCCGGGTCTGGAGAGGATGAAGATCGGGGCGCTCTCGGCCGCGGAGGAGAAGATCGGCGGCGAGCCCGCGACGCGGCACCCGTTCATCGCGTCGTGGAGGCAGATGTACCGCAGCTTCGGCACCAAGCCCGGGGACTACAGGCCGTCCGCGGAGGCCCTCGTCAGGAGGGCGCTGAAGACGGGCGGCCTCCCAACCATCAACACCGCCGTGGACGCCTACAACGCCGTCTCCCTGCGGCACCTGATACCCATGGGAGGGTTCGACCTAGACCACATCGTGGGCGACATAAGGCTACGTTTCTCTCCCGGAGGCGAGGAGTTCACGCCCCTGGGATCGGACAAGACAGAGCTGACCTACGTGGGCGAGGTCGTGTACGCCGACGACGAGAGGATACTTACCCGGCGGTGGAACTACAGGGACTGCGACGAGACCAAGATAACGGAGGAGACACGGAACGCGGTGCTCTTCATCGACGGCCCGGAGGGGGTTCCACGCTCGTTCGTCGAGGAGGCTCTACTCGACCTTGAGAGGTTAATAAATGAATACTGTGGGGGAGAGTACAGCTCCGGCGTAGCGTGGGTAGATGAAAACGAGGTAGCTCTCTCACCCTAACACAGAGATGGGGGGCTAGGCCTCCACGTTGTACTTGTCGTAGAGCTTCTTCAGCAGCTTGTTGAGTTCTCTAGCCCGTTCCTCGGACTCCGAGGGCTTGAGCTCCTCGCACTCGTAGCCCACGACCTCCCTCATGTACTCCACGTTCTGCTCGCAGTACACCACGGTGCCGTCGTCCTTGATCTTCTCGATGCCGTCGATTCTGCCGCCCTCCTCGTTGATGCGGATGGCCTCCTCTAGACTGATGCCAGGCAGGACTACCTCGGCGCCCTTCTCGGAGAGCCTGCACGGGTAGGCTCCTGGCAGCCCGGCGGCGCCGGCGACGCAGGTGTGAACCTTGCCGGTGTCGTAGTAGATGGCGAGCACGTGCTTCAGAAAGCTCGAGGCTGTCCTCATCTGGTCGACGAGGGCGCTCTTGAACTGGCCCGGCGCCCCGTACCCGGCGTCGACGTACAGCTTAGTTATCTTCTTGTTGGGGAACCTGTCGGTGACGTCCTCGCCGTCGACAAGTATCTTGACCCAGTAGGGGCCGTCCATGCGGACTGTGTAGTATGCGCCGTGGTGCCCGACGCCGTAGATCTGGACGCTCCTGTACGGCACCTTGAGCTCGTTGGCCACTATCCGCTTGACGCGGCTGAGGCCCAGGTCCATGTTGCCGCCGCCGCAGACGGGCTCCAGCCCCAGCTTGCTGAGCACCACGTTGGTGGCGTCGGGGTAAGCCCCGTTGACTACCTTGACGTCCACTCCGCTCTTCTTGATGGCCAGCATGAGCTTGTGGGCGAGCGTCAGGTGGTTGGGGAGCCACGGCCCGATGGGGCCTATCTTCTTGTAGTCTTCGGGGGGCAGCAGCCGCGTGATCCACCACGAGCCTAGGCTGGAGAGGTTGCAGATGACCTTGGGCCTGTGCTTCTTCAGCAGCTCAGCCGTCTCGTCTATCTCGAAGAGGTTGATCTTCTGGAAGCTGAGGTCCGGGTAGAACCCGAGGTTGTGAGCCACGTGTAGGCTCTCCTCCACCTCGAACCTTCCTTTCTCCTCGTCTATGTCGGCGCCTATGACCTTGACGGGGAGCCCCATGCCTGCTATCTGGTACATCATGTCGTGGCCTACGCTGCCGGCCGAGCCGATGATCATTATAGAGTTCATTATGACTCAAATTGAAACACGCGGACATTGTATAAAAGCCTGAACAGACAATCATTCATTTATTACTACTAAATAGTATGTTTATGGGGCCCATGAGACGGACATTTTTTTTCATCGCATTTCTGTCGCTATCCCTTTCAACGATCCCCCTCAGCTGGGCCCAAGAAGACTATACCCCGGTTTCGTTGACTTTCACCCTTTACTCCGACGGCACCGCTAGGACGGAGTACCTGGTGGAGTCTGACGCGTTGCAGGCCCGTATCGAGGTCGAGATCTTCGGGCCGCCTTATAACCACCTCGTGATAAGGGACGATGAGGGCAACCCCCTGGTCTACAGTACGGAAGAGGCGAACGTCACGGTGGACAGCCTGGGCGCGCTGGAGCTGACCTTCACGTACCTCACGATGAGCCTCACCACTAAGGAGGGCATAGTCTGGACGTTCAACGTGTCAACACCCGTCTCTACACGGATCAAGCTCCCCGAGGGGGCCGCGATATTCGACATGAGCGACATACCGACCGACATAGGCGTGGACGGGGGCAGGCAGTACATAGTGCTTGAGCCCGGCGACCTCTCGGTCTACTACATGATAGGACTCCCGGACGTAGAGAGTGAGGCTCAGGAGGCTCTAACCGAGGCGGAGTCCCACATCGGTGACCTAGAGGCCATGGGCTACGTGCTCACCGAGGCGCGCTCCATCCTCAGCCAGGCTCAGGGCCTATACGACTCGGACCAGTACGTGGAGTCGAAGAACAGGGCCGAGCTGGCGGTAACAACGGCTGACGAAACAGTGGAGGACGCCGTCAACGCCTATGGGGACATAGGGAGGGCGTCCGAGGCGGTGAGTCGGGCAAGCAGCGACGGAAGAACCGACGGGCTGGACGAGGCTCAGTCGAGCCTCGAGGCTGCGTCCACCTACTACAGCGAGGGAAATTACGCTGAGGCGAGAACATACGCCTTGCAGGCCTACCAGCAGGCGGCCACGGCGATCACCCCTAAAAGTAACTCCTTGTTATACGCAGGTATACTCCTTTTGGCCGGGTTGGGAGGCGGAGGATACTACTATATGCAGAGAATCAAGGCCAAGAAGCCCCCGTCTGGTGTCCCCGTGGACTCGTCCCAGGCGAGGGAGGTCAACCTTGACCTGATCTTCTGGCACCACCAGGACCTGCGGCTGGAGGACAAGGAGGTCATAAGGTTCTTGGCGGAGTCCAACGGCGAGGCCTTCGCCTCCGAGATACGGGACAGGTTCGATATACCGCGCTCCAGCGCCTGGAGGCTTATAAGAAGGCTCGTTAACAACGAAATCGTAGAGGAGAGGAAGATAGGAAACCAGAGCCTTGTACGGGTCCGGGACAAGTATCTCAAGTAACTATTGGATTAAATGTTCCAAAACGTTCCAACGTGTTCTTATAATAAAACCCTTGGGCATATACCTCAGTGAAAAGGATGAAGACCAAGCTACTTGCTCTTGTCGGCTCCGTTGGCTCAGGTGGTCTACGCCGAGGACACTGCCGGTGGCGATGATGCTGGAGACGGTACTGATGGTGATGGCGCCGGGGACGATACAAACGGAGACGGAGATGACGGCGGAAACGGCAACATCGACCCGCTTGTCTACCAGCAGATAAAAGAGGACACTGAAGCAAGGTGGTGGAATCTATACTACCTCTACACCGGCCAGCAGGGTGGTGAAGATGACGGCGACGGAGATGATGGTGATGACGGAACAGGTGAATACGACGGTCCCGAAATCCCAGAAGATTTAGACCCTGAACTAAGAAACCAGCTCATGAATACATGGATGGAGATGAAACAGGCCGCTGAAAATGAGGGAGAAAACCTGCAGACGGCTGCACAGCAGCACCTACGAGTCATGAGGGTGCTCAGGAATTCTTGGAGAAAGTATCAGAAGGACAACCCGGACATCGTTGATGACACGACTGAGCCTCCGGAAGATCCCGTGGATGGTGGCGAGGACGACCTCCCCCCGGAGCCCACCGAAGAAGAGTTGAACGAGATACAGGAGCAGCTGGTCGAGAGGTTCCAGGAGAGATTCAATGATTCTATCAAAGAGATGTTCCTTTTCTACAACAGTGTCGAGGACGACCTGGACCCCGACGACGCCATGAAGGCCTACAACGCGCTGTACCACACCGAGCAGAAACTCCTGCGGATACAAGAGAGAATCGATGCGGGCGACTTCGAGGGCGCGATCGACGACCTGGAGGGGGCAGGCAACGACCTCGACGACGAATTCGACGACATGGAAGACCTCCAATCGGCCCAGATGTTCAAGACAGCGACCAAGCTTCAGGCAAAGATCGAGAAGATGATCGAGAAGAAGGAGCGGAAAGAAGCCCAAGGCGAAGACACCTCCGGCGAGGATGATCTGATAAACCAGCTACGGGGTAACGTCGATAAAGCCAAGAACGATCACAAAGAGAACAAGGGTAAAGGCAACGACAACGGCAACGGCAAGGACAAGGAGAAAAAGCCGAAGAAGGAAAAAGACTAGTAGATCCTTCTAGCTTTCTTCTCTTTACACGATTTTTCCAGTAAATAACGTAACTAGTACACGTAGTTCCTTTATCTCCTCTTCCGCGCATCCCAGGATGTCGCGGGACATTCCGCTCTTGATGGAGGCAGGGTCCTTCGTTTCAGTCAAGCTTACTCGGGTTCATAGGCTTCATTCAGCCTAACGAGGCGCTGTGACTCCTGCGAGAACTCTATTCAGGCAGTTTTTCCGCGGTCCTCTTGTTATAGTAGACGGCGATGGCTGTGGCCACTATTCCCACCGACGCCATGCCGAGCCCGAAGTACCTGTACGGGTAGTATGTGTAGTGCTCGGACGGAGTATGCCTGTAGATGATGAACGCCGCGGTGACCTTCACGGGCTCGTCAACGTAGACCCAACCCGCTATCTCAAGGTCATAGGAGCCGACTTCCTCTATTTCATACACAATGAAGCTCCGCGGCTCGTCTATGGATGCTGTGTAGGTGTCAGGGTGGTCGAGGTTGACGGCGGTGGCGTTCATCTCCCCGTCGGCCGAGTTGGTGAGCATCAACGTGGGGCTGAAGCCGTCCACCATCTCTACGCGCCCCGTCCTGAACGTGAACCCCGTTGCGCCGTCGACAGATTTCGTTATTGTCGTCTGGTTGTAGAGCGTGACCCGCTCATCTGGCTGGCTGATCTCCACCGTCTGGGGGATGACCGACAGCCCTGCACCGAGTACGAGCACAACCACCATGATGGGCAGGTAGTTCCTCTTCATGAAGCCGTCAAAATCCAT
>DAOVEE010000018.1 GCA_030669135.1 Candidatus Bathyarchaeota archaeon
GTGGGTCTGGAACTCCACCCTGAAGAGGCTCTCGAGGTAGCCTCTGAGAAAGGTCAGCGGTACGCCTAGGAACTCCACCACTATCTCGTTGCCGTCCCTAGTGAACTTACCCCAGCCCAGGTTCTCCAGCTCGCTGAGTATGATGCTCCAGTTGTCTACGCTTGTGAGGTCCAGGTTCGGGTCCGCGGAGCGGAGCACCTTCCTCTTGAGCGCCGTCGCCCTGGCCACATCGTAGAGACGTGACTCAGACATTGTGCTCAATATGTCGTTGAAGGTACCGTGGTCAACGATGAGGAGCCTCTCAGTGCCACTCCTGTAGACGTAAGGGAGCCAGTCATGCATGTTCAGCTTCTTGTAGATGCGGAGCGCCGTTAGCACCGCCTCCTCCCTGTTCTTGATGCGCTTGATGCGCTCAAGGAAGCTGAGGTACCGACTGAGATCATCGTCAAGCTCTATGGCAAGCCCGCGGTCCTTGGTGGAGCGCTTCCGGACTGATAGGGCATCCTCTTCGTCGTTCAATATATCATCACAAATCGGGTGCGGCTCGCTAAAACTGTTACTATACAGGTATAGTCAAGCGCTACCTTAACGGAAAAGGTCCTCCTCGAGGGGCCTTATTAGATCTGAGGCGCGGCCGTCCCCCTCAGGGTAATCGTAGCCTCTGATCAGCACGACGGGGACGCCCTCGGCCTTTCCTTTCACAAGCTCGGCGGCTGCCGCCAACTCATCCACGACGGCTATATTGGTAACGTGCAGTGTGTGGCCCATCATGTCCTGCTCGCCACGGTAGTCCCTGAAAGATGACATACCTGCGACGCCTATCGCGAAGTCGACCTGCCCGAGACGCCAGGCCCGCCCCCATGTATCCGTGATGATCACCGCAGGCTTGACGCCGATGATCTGCCCTAGCTCTTCTCTAATCTTTCTGGCAGAGGCGTCAGGGTCCACAGGGAGCAGCGTGATGTAGCCGTCCTCGACGTTGGAGAAGTCGACGCCGGCGTTGGCGCATACGTGGCCGTGGTGGGTCTCTACGATCAGGGCTCGTTTCTTCATCCTTATTATCCTGGCAGTCTCCCTGAGGACAGCCTCCGCGACTCGGGGGTCCTTCTCCATCGTCTCCCCGATGTGCTCAGCGAACCGTGAGGGCTTCACCTCGTCTAGCTTTACTCTCCTCCCCTCAGCCTTGGAGACTATCTTCTGCGTGACCACCAAGATGTCCCGGTCCAGAAGCTGCAAGCCCTGGTTTTTAGCCGCCTCTGCGATTATCTCTGAGAGTTTGTCTCTCTCGTGGATCATGGGTATCCCTGTGAGGGGTATGATGCTGAGAGCCATACTAAGGGAGTGATGCCATGCTCTATTATAGGTAGTGGGAGGCGGAGGCGAACCGCCCCTGGAAGCTTGAGGCAGCCTGATGTCAGACACGTTTTATACAGCCCGGAGGCTGATCACTACCAATGTTAGAGAAGCTAAAGGTAGCTGTGGCCCAGACGAGCCCGGTCTTCATGGACAAGGAGGCCACCATCGACAAGACGTGTAGGGCGATGGAGGAGGCGGGCAGGAACGGCGCCCAGCTCATCGTCTTCAGCGAGACCCATATCCCAGGGTACCCGTACTGGAGGGGCGCCAACCCCATCAGCAGGTGGAGCATGAACCAAGTGGAGTACATGAAGAACGCCGTGAGGGTTCCCAGCGGCGACACCGAGACCCTGGGGGACGCGGCTCGGGACGCCGGCGTCGTCGCCGTGGTCGGCTGCACCGAGATGAGCGACATCAAGGGAAGCAACACCCTCTACAACACCATACTCTTCTTCGGGGACGACGGCATCCTCCTAGGTAGGCACCGGAAGCTAATGCCCACCCACGGCGAGCGCACCGTCTGGGCGCCCGGCGACGCACGGGACCTCATGGTCTTCGACACCGACGTCGGGACAGTCGGCGGCCTCATCTGCTACGAGCACCACATGACGCTCCTCAAGGCCGCGATGGCGTACCTGGGCGAGGAGATCCACTGCGCCCTCTGGGACGGCTACTGGGTCATGGACTGGCACCCCGGCAAGAAGCGGCGGTACAGGGATGGCGACGATTGGCACCTCTGCGACATCGAGTACGCGTGCAAGGAGTACGCCATGGAGACCCAGAGCTTCGTGCTGAGCGCCTGCCAGTACATCCCAGACGACGAGATGCCCGACGACACCAGGGACTTCAACATCGCATCCGGGGGCTCAAGCATCCTAAACCCGGCTGGCGTCTACCTGGTGGAGCCGGTTTTCAACGAGGAGACCATCCTCTACGCCGAGCTGGACCAGGACGACCGCCGCCACACAAAGGCCTATGTGGACGCGCTGGGGCACTACGCCCGCTGGGACGTGCTCCGTCTCGACATGAGGGGGGAGCCGAACCAGCCGTTCACCGTGAGGCCCCCCGACATCCCCTATAGCAGGATCAAAGAGGTCGCCGAGAGGCATGGAGCCGACCCGGACAAGCTGGAGAAGATGCTCAGGGAGCTGGAGGGCTAGGCCCCCCGGGGGGCTTCGCAAGGTACGTGGTGAGGGTCGCCAGAGTCATCATGGCGCCTAGGAAGAGCAGGGTGGCGTTGTAGCTGTCCGTCAAGTCCACCAGCCATCCCCCTATCAAGGGGAAGAGGCCTCCGCCCAGGCCCCCGGCGAGGGTCATGATGCCGAAAAGCGTCGTGTTGTATCTTCTGCCGAAGTAGTCTGTGGTTATGGCGGCGTACTGCTCCGGGGCCCCGCCGTAGGACACGCCGTATAGGACCGCCCACGCGTAGAGCAGGGTGATGTTCGCCGGGATTACCGTGGCCACGAGGAAAGCGACGGCCATGCCACCCGTGGTGAACAGTATGGTGATCTTCCTACCGTACCTGTCGGAGACGATGCCGAACACGAAGCTGCCGGTGGCGCTCATGAGGCCGATGACGCCGAATGCTGCGCTCGCCTGCAGCGGAGATATTCCTATCTTGATCATGTGGGGCACCACGAACGTCAGGATAGATATGATGCCGCCGACGGCGAAGAAGTAGGAGATCGCCATCAGTCTGAAGCACGTGGTGGCTACGGCCTCCCTGGGCGTCCAGTTGACCTCCTCTGGGTTTCCGTTCTCCTTGTCCCCCATGAACAGCGCGTCGTCGCCGTCTGGGTGAAGCCCGAGGCTCTCCGGGTCTTCACGCAGAAACAGGTACCCGATGACGGCGGTGACGATCATGACGACGAGCCCGAGCGCTCTGATGGATGCCCTCCAGCCTAGGATCGGTATGAAGGACGCGACGATGGGGATCAGCACGGCTTGGCCGGCGCTGACTCCGACGCTGCTCCAGCCCACAGTTATCCCGCGTTTTCGGTGGAAGAACTTGCTCAACGCCATCGTGGGGACCACGTAGAGGGCGGCGGAGCCCATGGCCGCGATAACCCCCCAGACTACATAGAACTGCCAGAGCTCCGTGATGAACGAGACCATGGCTCCGCCTCCCCCGAGGAGCAGCCCACCGAGTAGAACGGTCTTCCTGACCCCTATGCGGTCGGCGAGGTTGCCCACGAAGGGGGCGCTCAACGCGTATACCCAGAAGAAGATGGTTACGCCGCTGGCCGTCGCCGCGGTGCTCCACCCGAACTCCTGCTGGATGGGCGTGAAGAATATGCCGACGCTGTACCTGAGCCCATACATGAACATGTAGATGAGGAACGTTAACACGAAGACCACCCAGCCATAGAAGAAGGGCAGCCGGGCCTCCCAGCGTTCAGCCATAAACCAAACCCCACCGACACCAATAAAAACCTATCAACAGGTTCAAACAAGACTGGACAGGGATCTATGGTATGCTGAGCTGCGCCCTCTTCGACATCGACGGCACTCTCCTGAGGGGATTCATCATACGGAGCTTCCACGAATACCTTGCTGAGCACAGGGTCGTCGACGGAAAGTACACAGGTGAGATCACTGATATCTCAGACCGGAACGTGCGGGGAGAGCTCTCGTACCGGGAGACGGCGGAGAGGGTTCCTGCCCTTTTCGCCGAGTCGCTGAGGGGAGTGGAGGTGGAGCTCGTCGAGTCCCACGCAGAGGTCTTCATGAGGAGCCATGTCCCCAAGACCCTGCTCTGGTACAGCCGGGCGCTCGTCGCCGCGATGAGGGCGACCGTGGACATGGTCATCGCGTTGTCCGGTTCACCCATCGAGCCGATCAGGCGTCTACACGGCCTTGGGTTTCACAGCGAGTACGGGACCGTATTCGAGAAAGAGGAAGGGATCTACACTGGGAGGGTGGAGAGCAACCTGATACTCGGCGAGGTCAAGGCAGAGGCGGCGAGACGAATAGCCGTAGAACATGGCGTAGATCTAAGTAGGTCGGTGGCCTTCGGTGACTCCGATCAGGACGCGGCGACGCTTGGGCTGGTTGGGCTTCCCATAGCCCTCAACCCGAGCCCGAGGATGAAGAGCATATGCGGGGAAAGGGGCTGGCTGTGGTACACGGAGGAGTCTATCAACATACGGAGGATCGTCGAGTTGGCGAGCCAACTCAGATGAATGCCCACGGAGTCCCCTGCACAAGCGTGTTCGACGGGCTGAGGTTCATCATCGGGGGAAGGACGGGCGAGAAGGTTTCATAACACCGACACGTCAATGATCAGACACCATGGATAGGCCGGGGCTCTCGCGTGACGTCGTGTTACTGAGCATGGCCATCTTCTTCACGGACGCGAGCCACAGCACCGTGATACCCATCTTCCCGGGCTACGCCAAGGGCGTTGGGGCGTCCCTGAGCATGCTGGGCTCCTACGGCTCCGTGGCGGCGATGGCCATGCTTCTTCTCTCGCTGCCGCTGGGCCAGTTCTCCGACAGATACGGGCGTAGACGCATGATGGTGCCGGGGCTCATCCTGTTCATCGTGGTTCCTCTCTCATACATGGCGGCTCAGAGCCCGTACCACCTGTATCCGATCAGGATTGCCTTGGGCCTCGGCGTGGGGCTCATCTTCGGGAACGGCTTCCTGCTGATGTCCGAGGTCGCGGAGGAGGGCTTCAGGAACGTGGCTCAGGGCCTTTACATGACATCGATGGGCCTCGGCTTCACCCTAGGCCCCCTCGTCGGCGGCTTTGCCACCAAGCTCGTCGGCCCAAGCCTCAGCTTCAAGATCAGCAGCGGGTTCGCCGTCCTCGGGCTTCTGCTCCTGTTGATGGTCAAGGAGAACAGGGTGAAAGAGAGCGGCAAGACTGAGGCCCGAATGGGGCTCAGCGAACTCGTCAGAGATCCGAGGATAATCGCGTCGGGTGTGGCCAACTTCGTCAACTCCCTGATGTTCAACGCCGTCACCTTGTTCTTCCCCGTTTATGGCTCAGACATCGGGTTGGACGAGGCGGATGTAGGCATCGGATTCACCTCAAGGGGCTTAGCCAGCACCGCAGTGAGGCTCCCCGTCGGCTCACTCACCAGACGAATTAAGGCGCTGAACCTGATGGCCGCCGGGTTGCTTCTCTCGGCGGCGACGATATTCACGGTCTCCAACTCGTCGGGGCTAGTGCTGGTGTGTGTCTTGATGGGGGTTCAAGGCGTAGCCTACGGGGTCTACCTCACCTCGGGGAACGTGTACGTGTCAGAGGAGGCGCCTAAAGATCGCAAGGCTACAGCCATGGCCGTCTACAGCATGTTCGGGAACATCGGCGGCATCGTCGGCCCGGCGACGCTGGGCGTGATAGCAGAGAATATAGGGGCGAGAGGCGCCCTACAGTTCTCCGCAGCCGCCACGGTGCTCGGCGTGGCGTTGGCAATGACACTTGCCCGCAGGGACGCCGGGTCACCTGATCTGGCTTCTTAGCACCTCGAAGGCCTTGGAGGCGTCCTCCTCCCTGAGTATGAGGCTGGCCTCGTCGCCGCTGAAGAACGCGTCTACCAGGTGCACGCCGTTCCTGAAGAGGAGGTCGCTGAGGAGGGCTATCCTGTCATAGCGGTCGTCTCCTTTAGCCATGGATATGTTCAGTTCGGTGTACCCCTCCCGTATCTCCGGCTTGTACTGCCACAGATCCTGCATGATCTGGGTCATGGCCTCGGATGTGGTGACTATCTTGAGGCTCTCCGGGAACTGGTAGAACCTGAGCTTGAGGCCCCGGCTCTGCAGCTCCGTGAGCTGCTTGACTATCTCCACCTGCTCCCTGCGTGACGCCCTGAGGGTCACGTCCTTTATGTCGGTCTCCAGGTTCAGCCTTGAACCGTGGAGGGCCCCCCGGCGCTCGAGGGGCTGAGCCTCTATGGCTTCGCGTGAGAAACGCATGATCGCTGTGACTATGGTGTTGGGGTCCACGTCGCTGCCCGATAGGCTCTCCACGTCGTCCTGTATGTACCGGGCGGCGGCGCTATAGTTAACGACCTGCATGCGGATGCCTCGGTAGAGGTAGGGGTTCCTGGTGATTATGACCCTGACTGCTTCCTGCACTGAGCTCCGTCTGGTGGACATCACTGTTTAATGAAAAACTGCGCCATATAAGAATTTATGACATACGGTCAGGTATTCGGCATTGTCTGCGACATATGTATAACACACCATCAAAATGTCAAATATATGACATTTTGACATAAAGTTTATATTGGGGCGTACTCCAGAGATCTCCAGCGAAAAAATATGTCGTGGATAAACGACGACTTCGACAAGATAATCGAGAGGATGTTCAAACGGTTCGGGAATGACCCGACCATAGACCCGAACGACCCAAACGTCAAGACGTGGAGCTACGGCTACACGATGTCAATGGGGCCGGACGGCAAGCCAGTCGTCAGTGAGTTCGGCACCGGGCTCCCCCAGACCGGGTTCACCCTAGAGGAGCCCACTAAGATGGAGACCCTGAGCCAGGTAGACGTAGACAGGGAGAACGGTCGAGTAAGGCTCCTCGTCGAGATGCCCGGCGTCACAAAGGAGTCCATCAAGATCAAGGCGACGGATAACCGTGTAAGGATATCCGCGGGAAACGAGACCAAGGACTACGACGCCGAGATACCCCTCGACGCGGAGGTGGACCCCGACTCGGCCAAAGCCACCTACAACAACGGCGTGCTCGACCTCACCTTCAAACTGGTCAAGGCACCCGAGGACGATGGAGTCGACGTCAACATAGAGTAAACGAGGAGGAACATTCATGGAGAAAATCACTCTAAGAGTAGCAGAGGCTCCGCCGAACCTAGTCGGCAGGGGCATAGCCGTGCTGGACCCCAAGGTCATGGAAGACCAGGGGTGGCAGAGCGGCGACGTAGTGGAGATAACTGGGGCACGCAAGGCTTACGCCAAGGTGTGGCCCGGCCAGACAGTCGAGTATGGCCGTGGATTAATCAGGATCGACGGCTTAACACGGAACAACTCAGGAGTAGGCATTGACGACAGGGTCGAGGTCAGACGCGTAGAGTCACGGCAGGCGTCTAGGCTTACCCTGTACCCCACCGAGCCTCTCCGCATCGTCGGAGGGGAGAGGTACTTGGCCCAGCTGCTTGAGGGCAGGGTCGTCAGCCAGGGCTCCGTCATCACCATAAACATTATGGGCAGGAGGGTCGACCTCGTCGTCACCCAGGCCCAGCCTAGAGCCGACGCAGTCATAGTCAGCCAGGGCACCCAGATAGTCTTCACAGACAAGGCGCCCCGCCAGTCCTTGGGCAACATATCCAAGGTCACATACGAGGATATCGGCGGCTTGGACAGGGAGATCGCCAAGATCAGGGAGATGATAGAGCTCCCGCTTAAGCACCCAGAACTCTTCGAGCGCCTCGGCGTAGAGGCCCCAAAAGGCGTGCTGCTGCACGGCCCCCCAGGCACAGGTAAGACGCTGCTGGCGAAGGCTGTGGCTAACGAGACCAACGCCAGCTTCTACCACATCGGCGGCCCCGAGATTATGAGCAAGTTCTACGGCGAATCCGAGGAGCGGCTCCGGGAGATATTTAAGGAGGCCCAGGAGAACGCGCCCAGCATCATTTTCATCGACGAGATAGACAGCATAGCCCCCAAACGCGAGGAGGTGAGCGGCGACGTCGAGAAACGCATCGTCTCGCAGCTCCTCACTATCATGGACGGCCTCGAGAGCCGCGGAAAGATCGTGGTAATCGGCGCCACCAACCGAGTCAACGCGCTGGACCCGGCGCTCCGCCGCCCCGGCCGCTTCGACAGGGAGATCGAGATAGAGCTCCCCGACAGGAAAGGCAGGCTCCAGATACTACAGATACACACCCGCGGCATGCCGGTCTCTGAGGACGTGGAGCCGCAGGACATCGCGGACAGGACCCACGGCTTCGTGGGCGCCGACATGGAGGCCCTCGTCAAGGAGGCGGCCATGGGTGCGCTCAGGAGGGTGCTCCCAGAGATAAACCTCGAGGAGAGCAGCGTCCCCGCCGAGATACTGGACAAGATCAACGTCACAATGAAGGACTTCGAGGACGCCCTCAGGGAGGTGCCCCCGAGCATCATGAGGGAGGTCCTCGTGGAGAGCCCCAACGTCCACTGGGACGACGTCGGAGGCCTGGAGGAGACCAAGAAGGAGCTGAGGGAGGCGATAGAGTGGCCCCTCAAGTACAGGGCCATCTTCACCCACGCCTCCGTTGAGCCCCCGAAGGGCATTATGCTTTACGGCCCACCTGGCACTGGCAAGACCCTCGTCGCAAAGGCGGTGGCCACTGAGAGCGGAGTAAACTTCATCAGCGTCAAGGGCCCGGAGCTCCTCTCCAAGTGGGTGGGCGAGTCCGAGCGCGGCGTACGGGAGGTGTTCAGGAAGGCCCGGCAGGCGGCGCCCTGCATTGTCTTCTTCGACGAGGTGGACAGCGTCGTGCCGCCGAGGGGCAGGGACATGGGCACCAACGTCACGGAGCGCGTCGTCAGCCAGATACTCACCGAGCTGGACGGCCTCGACACTCTTAAGGACGTGGTGGTCATAGCGGCCACAAACCGCCCCGACATGGTGGACCCGGCGCTGATGCGGCCTGGCAGGATAGACAGGCTACTCTACATACCCAGTCCAGACCTGGAGGCTCGCAAAGAGATCATCAAGATACATACCCGAGGCAAGCCTCTCGTCGATGACGTAGACATGGATGAGCTCGCGGAGCAGATGGAGAACTACAGCGGCGCAGACATCGCTGCTGTGTGCAGCGCGGCAAGCATGGCGGCCATCAACGAGCACCTAACGAAGTACATGGACCCCAAGGAGGCCGAGGAGCACAAGGACGAGCTGGAGATAACCATGGGACACTTCGACGCGGCCTTCCAGAAGGTGAAGACCAGCAGCTACCAGAAGGCCACCATCTACTGGGACAGCCAGAAGAACGCCCCGTCCACCAACATCATTTAGCCTATTTTTAATTAAATCCGTAAACTGAGATATGTATATTAATCGTCTCAGTATTCATAGAGCCGGGTGTTCAATGTGCCGATGAGACAGCCGATAGTCTGCATGCTGGGCCACGTAGACACGGGCAAGACTAGCCTCCTCGACAAGATCAGGGGAACAGCCGTGCAGGCAAGGGAGGCAGGCGGACTCACCCAGCAGATCGGCGCCAGCTACTTCCCCTTCGACACGCTCGTCGCGATAACCCAGCAGCTGATGCAGAACGTCAACTTCAACGTCAAGGTACCCGGACTCTTGGTAGTGGACACCCCGGGGCATGAGGCCTTCGCCAACCTGAGAAGCAGGGGAGGCAGCGTAGCCGACATCGCCATCCTGGTGGTCGACGCGATGCACGGATTCGAGAACCAGACCTATGAATCCTTAAGCATCCTCAAGTCAAGGAAGGTGCCCTTCATAGTCGCAGCCAACAAGATCGACAGGATCGATGGCTGGGTCTCAGAGGAAAACAGGCCGTTCATGAAGTCATACAACGCCCAGTCAAAATGGGTGAAGGAAGACCTCGACAACAGGATCTACCTCATGATGGGAACCCTCAGCCGGGAGGGCTTCAGCAGCGAGCGCTTCGACAGGGTCAGGGACTTCACCAAGAACGTCGCCATAGTCCCCGTCAGCGCCAAGACTGGGGAGGGTATCGGGGAGCTTCTCGCCGTCCTCATCGGCCTCACCCAGCAGTTCCTCGAGCAGAAGCTCCAAGTCATAGAAGGCCCAGCCATAGGCACCGTCTTAGAGGTGCGGGAGGAGGTGGGCCTGGGTACCACACTCAACGCGATAATCTACGACGGCACCCTGAACGCCGACGACACGATAGTAATCGGTGGCAAAGAGGGGCCGATAACGACCAAGATCAGGGCCATACTTGTGCCCCAGCCCCTTGACGAGATCAGGGACCCCCGCAAGAAGTTCAACAGCATCAGCGAGGCCCACGCGGCCTCGGGAATCAAGATAGCGGCGCCCGACATAGACGACGCGATCCCCGGGTCGGCCCTCCTCGCCGTCGGCGGCGACATGACCCTGAAGAGGGCCGTTGAGGAGGTGGCTTCCGAGATGGAGCGTCTCAGGGTCCAGACCGAAAACGTGGGCATCATATTGAAGACGGACACCCTGGGCAGCCTGGAGGCTATTGTTGAGAGCCTCAGGCAGAAGGAGGTCCCCATAAGGATAGCCGACATAGGCGACGTGAGCCGCAGAGATGTCGTCGAGGCTATGAGCGTCAAATACGAGGAGCCCCTCTACGGCGCCATCCTCGCATTCAACGTAAAGATCCTCCCAGACGCCGAGAGGGAGGCTCACGACAACAAGATCCAGGTCTTCTGGAACGACATCATCTACAACCTCATGGACGATTATGTCCGATGGATGGAGGAGGAGCGTGAGGCGAAGGCCCGCAAGGAGTTCGACGTGCTCGTCAAGCCGGGAAAGATCGAGATCATGGACGGCTATGTATTCAGGAGGGCCAAGCCCGCGATCTTCGGCGCCAAGGTCCTAGGCGGCCAAATAACGCCCAACGTCAACATGATCAACGTCGAGGGCAGCAGGATCGGGAGGATCAGCCAGATCCAGGACAGGGGTGAGGCTATTTCGCGGGCCGACGAGGGCCAAGAGGTCGCCGTGGCCATGCCTCAACCCATCGTAGGTAGACATATTAAAGAGCGTGATGTCCTGTATGTCGACATCCCGGAGCGGCACGCCAAGCAGCTCCGCACCAAGTTCGCGGGCAGGCTCACCGAGAAACAGGCGGAAGCCTTAAAAGAACTCGTCGAGTTGAAGCGGAAGACAGACGTGCTCTGGGCAGTATAGGAGAAGTAATAATGCCGGTACTCATCGTCTCAAACCCCGTCGACGGGACAAGCCAGAGGGTCGAGCTCGACGACCAGCAGCTACGGGCCCTCTACGGCACAAGGATAGGGCAGGTAGTCGAAGGAGCCGTGGCGGGGATGCAGGGATACAAGATAAAGCTCACCGGGGGCACAGACAAGGACGGCATCCCCATGCGCCCCGACGTCCACGGAAGCGCCAAGGCGAGGGTGGTCCTCAGCGGAGGCGTTGGCTACAAACCCAAGAACAAGGGGGATAAGAAACGCAAGGTTGTACGCGGCAACACCGTGAGCACGGAGACCACCTTCCTCAACTTCACCATAGTCGAGGCCCCCAAAGGAAGGAAAAAAGCAGAGAAGGAGCCAGCGGAAGCCGAGGCCCCTGCCGAGGAAAAAACCGAGTAGCTCTACCTTTAACTCTCTTCTGATTTACCCGAGAGCAGCTGTTTCAGATCTTCTTCGCCCTCGCTGTAGCCAGAAGCTATGACGGCGTCGCCAGGCAAAAGCACAGTGTTGGGTCTGGGCTTCATCCATCTCTCTCCGCGCCTGATGTAGAGAATCCACATCCCTGTCTCGTCTGCTATCCTCGCCTCCTTCAACGACTTACCCGCCACGGGTGAGTCCTCCGACACCGTCACCCTCTCCACCGTCTCCTCGGCGTCCTGGATGACCATCTGGAGTATGGGGTGAGGCTCGATGCCCCTGAGCACCACCTCCGCGATCTCGGACGCGGCATCGGCGATTCGCTCAGTCACGTTGCCCATCCGGAAGATGCCTAGGAGGTCACGCGGGTCCACCTCCTCGTCTGTTCTGGACAGGACTCTACACTGGAACTCGATGTGAAGGCTGTCCATCTCCTCCTCGAGGGACTGGACCTCCTCGGCGAGGTACCTGTTGTTGAGCAGCACCGCAGAGTAGGCGAGGTCCATCATCATCTCGCTGGTGTTCTTCAGTTTCACGAGGTCGCTGGTGATCCGCTCCCAGTGACGCATGTCGGCCTCACTCAAGGGTGTCCACCTCCCCCTGCGCGGCCTTGACCATCGTCTTGAGCCCCTCGTCCGTGCCCCTGGCCACGAGCACGTCCTCCGGCACAAGTATCTCCTTGTCGGGGTTTATGTGCCAGTGCATGCCCCGCCTTATGGCTATTATGTCCACGCCCACCTCGGCGGCGAGGTCGAGGTCATCCACCGTCTTGCCAGCGAGGATGGAGTCCTCGGAGAGAACCACGCTCGCCAAGTGCTCCTCGGCTCTCTGGAAAACCTCGCGGACCACGGGGTGCACCCCGATGCCGTGGATAACGAGGCTCGCTATGTCCGCGGCCGCGTCGCTGATGGCGTTGGTGAGGCTCCCCACCTTCGCAACGCCCGCCAGGGTCTCGGCGTCGTACTTATCCCTAGCCGCGAGCATAAGGTTCATGTTCAGCAGGTAAACGAGGTCGTCGATCTTGGACTCGAGCCCCATTACCTCCTTGGCCAGCTCCCTGTTGTGGAAGAGGGCCGCCGAGTAGGCGAGGTCGATCATGAGCTCGGAGATATCCTTCATCTGTATGAGGGTCTCACGTACCGGGGCGGGCCTATACTCTGTCTTCTTTACCTTGATCATAGAAGCGGCTCAACCTGATCACTGGCGGCATCTAGCGACGGCACCCAACGAATCAATAATGCAATCCGAGGACCGTTCTTAACCTTTCTGGTTTACGAACGTAGGATCCCTAGGGTGATAATGGAATATACGGTCAGGAATCATTATCTGGGTAATGGATCTTGTAAACCAGGACGTACCCGTTTGGAGAAGCGTACATTCTCTCGAAGTACTGTCTGTCAGCAATCCTGTACATCAGGTTCGCGATGGTTGAATCGAGGTACTTTTCTGTAGGCTGACCCGTGGTCGTGTTAAGATACTCATCCAGGTCGAGCTTACCGATCTGGACCATCCAGGACCACTTGACGTCGTCGCCGACCCTGAGAGACTGGTAGAAGTTGTTCGGGTTGAACGCGTAGAAGACCACGATGTAGTCGGCGCCGTACCTCTCAAGCAGCTTTATGGACTCGTTCTGGGGTAGCATCATTATGTTGCCTATCATCGCGAGCTGTCTCTCCGTCTGGGTGGCCCCGTCAGCCATGGTGGTCTTGCCGGCCATGGCCTCGATCCAGTACCCGTAGTCCCACCAGCTGCAAATCACCTCGTCGTCATCCACGTTCTCCTTCATCCACTCCAGAGCCTCAGGCCAGTCCTTGGAGTACTCGCCGTTGATCAGGTACGGTATCCCGCTGTCCGCGAGGCTCGTGGGAGAGTCGGCTGCACTCACTGCCCTCCATATGCTGGGCATGAACCCGACGACCATGAACAGGATGAAGAATACGCCGAGGTACTTGTTGACCCCGAAGACGGCTCTGCGCCTTTTTTTCCTCCTGCTGCTGCCCTCCGGCTCAGCGGTCACGAAGAACGGCTTCGACACCTCAACAAGGCCGTACGCGCCCATGACGCAGGCGGGGGCTGCGAGGATCTGGCTTAGACGCACCATCACCCCTGCGAAGTAGAGGGACGTCAGGAAGAAGAGGGAGCCGTAGATGTTCTTCTCGTTCTGGTTCTTCATGGAGAAGAAGGTTCCGGCGGCGGCGAGGACGAGCACGGGGCCGAAGCTGTTGAAGAGGCTGGCCCACGCCACCACCTTGTTCTCTGCGACCGAGTTGTAGAGGGCGTTCTCTATGGAGGTGAAGGGGTTCAGCACCCTGAGGAACTTGTAGCCCATAGGTATTCTTATGCCGATGGCAGGCAGGAGGTAGATGGCTAGGACGCCGACTATGATGGAAGCCCCTGCAAGGTTCGCAAGGAGCTTGACGTTTATCCTGTCCTTGACGAGTTCGTACCCCATCATCACAGGCACGAGGCCGAAGGCGGCTAGGTTATCTATGGTGAGAAGCGAGTTGACTCCGAGCCTTGGAACCATTATGACGATGAGGAACCCGAACCCGATGGTGAGGCAGTAGGTGAGCAGGTGTCTGGCCTCGAACCTCTCCGTGTAGAGTAGGATGAGCATGTACAGTATTAGAAGACCGGTCATGTACCGGGCGGCGCCCCAGGACGCGAAGATGTATCCGAGGGTCAGACCAGAGAGCACGCCGTAGGCCACGCGGTGCTCCAGCCTCCTCTTCTCGTCGATGGACCTCAGGAAGAATAGGCCGATGGTGACCATCGAGAATATGCCGATGGTCTCCGTGTCGAAGAAGCCCAGCGTGGACCGGCCGAGGAAAGCCGGGTTCACGGCCATGAATATGGCGGCGAAGAGTCCGGTCGTTTTGCCCTTTAGCTCCTTACCGAAGAAGTAGCTGGAGATGCATGTCAGGGAGGCCATGAAGAGGGGGAAGTACAGGCACACGCTGTAGACGGTGGCCGACGGTATGAGGGGTTTGATCACCATGTATAGGAGTGCCGCAGTGAAAGGGACGCCCGGGTACGCGCTGTTTGCCACGTTCCTGCCCATGGGGTACCAGCTGAGGGTGTCATGCCACGTACTCCACGACCCGAAGCCGTTCTCCACGACGTACTCCGTGGCCCTGTACTGGAACAACGGGTCGTAGCCAGTGAAGTAGGCCCCGTACTGGAGGGGCAGCACCCTGATGAGCGCCGCGATTATCACGACGAGCGTCAGCGCCCCTAGCTCCATCGCCGTCGTCCGCGTCAACCTTAGTGGTATCTTGGATAGGCTGGACAAGGCGTTGGAGGGGCTCTCCGGTGTGTCCTCTGTCAATTTTTCTCGGACTCCGCTATTTAGGATACGATGGGCTCTTATTTAAATTGAGAATACTCGGCCACACGTGCTCCAAAGGTTTAGGGCTCTCAATTAGTTCAGGGATAGGCTTAACAGTCGATGCACGTCTGAAAGTGTAATGAGCCTCCAGTTCTCCACCGGCTCGATAGACCACGACGGTGTCGAGGTCCACGGCGCCTTAGCCGAGCTGGACAACGCCGTCATCGCACTGATCTGGTCGGGTGACAAGCCCCGTCTCGGCTCCATGACTGCCACGCTGCCCAACAGGGCCAGCAGCCAGCTCCTTGGGGACAGGGACGAGGTGCTGTCACGGATGGTGGGTGAGAGGCTTGCTTCACGTTACGGGAAACTCGTGCTTGTTTCCAGTAACCTTCCCATCGGCTTCCAGGCGGGGAGACCCCTGCTTGGGTTGATAGACGAGTTGGTTGGTGAAAGAGATGAGTGACCTGAGGTCTTTCTTGGAGGAGATAGACGACGAGGTGATCCGGATCAAGGAGCCCCTCAGCGTAAAGTATGAGATACCGGCGGCGCTACACAGGTTTGACGGGGGAAAGGTTCTCCTCTTCGAGAACCCAAAGGAGACAGGCACCAGGGTCGTGGGCGGCGTATGCGGGGCGAGGCACCGGATACTGAAGGGAATGGGGCTCACCGCCGAGAACCTCTACGAAGGCATAATCCACGCGACTAAGAACCCGGTCAAGTGCAAGGTCGGGGACGGCCCCGTCAAGGAGGTCGTCGAGGAGGGTAGCCTCAAAGACATTCCAGTCCTGACACACTTCGAGGGCGACCCGGGGCCCTACATCACCTCCGGCATAGTGTACACCAGCGTCTCCGGCGGCGAGCAAGAGAACGTGAGCTTCCACAGACTCCTCGTCCTAGACGAGAGGAGGCTGGCCATACGCATCGTGCCGCGCCACCTCTACAGACTCACGCAGCTGGCCAGCGAGGCTGGGCTGAGCAGCCTGGATGTGAGCGTCAGCATAGGGCTCCACCCCGCGACAATGATCGCCGGCAGCCTCACGGCGCCGTTTGGTGTGAGCGAGTTCGACGTCGTGAACAACTTCCACGGCGGCAGCCTCAAGCTTACGAGGTGCGAGCACGTGGACGCCTTGGCGCCGGCGGACGCGGAGCTGGTGCTGGAGGGCAAGCTATGGATAGACGAGAAGGTGACGGAGGGACCCTTCGTGGACCTCTCGGGCACCTTCGACGTCCAGAGGCAGCAGCCCATCATAGAGGTGGTGGGGGTGATGCACCGCGAGGACTACGTCTACCAGGGGCTGCTCCCCGCAGGCTCCGAGCACAGGCTCATGATGGGGATGCCTCAGGAGCCTAGGATATGGGAGTACGTGAGGGGCGTCGTCCCCAACGTGAGGGGCGTTAACCTGACGGTGGGTGGCATGGGGTGGCTCCACTGCATGGTCAGCTTCGAGAAGTTCAGGGAGGGCGATCCCAAGAACGTCTTGATGGCGATATTCGCGGCGCACCCTAGCCTCAAGCACGCCGTGGTCGTGGACAGCGACATCGATCCCTTTGACATGCAGCAGGTGGAGTGGGCTATAGCGACCCGGTTCAAGGGAGACGAGGACCTATTGCTGGTGCCCAACGTCAGGGTGTCGAGCCTGGACCCGGCGGCCGACCAGGAGAAGGAGCTTGGGTGCAAGGTGGGGATCGACGCGACGCGGCCCATGTTCAAGGACCC
>DAOVEE010000183.1 GCA_030669135.1 Candidatus Bathyarchaeota archaeon
AGAAGAAGGAGAAGATGGAGCACTTCATCAGCCAGACGAGGCACAGGGTCCAGCAACTGGAGACCAAGATGCTCAGGATACTCGCGAAGTACGGTCTCTTGAAGAAGGACGCACCGGCCATCAGGGGGGAGTTCAAGGCGATTATCGACCGCCTAGTAGGCATCGACGTCGACAGGGACGATCTGGACGACGTGGTGGACAGCCTGAAGGGGCTGGTCAAGGAAACAAACAGGGTCGGCAAAGACAAGGACGTTGACGAGAACGTCGTCGACGAGATCAACAAGCTCAACAAACACGAGTCTAAACTGAACAGGTACTGGAAGAGAATAACGAAACTCGGCCTCGGGGCACCGACCGACGAACTCATGGGTCTCATCTACGAGGCTGAGGGGTTGCTTTTTCAGGCGAACGACAAGATGTACACCGAGAACAAGGAGGCAGCCGAGGACCTTATCGATGAGGCCGACGAAATCCTCGACGAGATCGACGACATGATCGACGATCTAGAGGAGGAATACGAGGACGACGACGAGACCGACGACGAGGAGATTGACGACGACTTCGAGAAGAAGCGACAGAAGATCGAGGAAGAGATAGCAGAGCTCGAGGAGAAGATCGCGGAACTCAAGGAAGAGGACGAAAACAAGTCAGAGCTTGAGGCCGAACTGGATGAAATCAAGGACGCCCTAGACCAGGCGGAGGACATCGAGGACTTGGAGGAGCTGGAGGAGCGACTCGACGAGCTCGACGACAGGATCGGCGACGTGGAACACTCGGGGAAGGACGCCGACGACGAAGAGGGTGAGGAACACGGGGAAGAGGACGAGGGAACAGGCTAACGGCCTAACCCTGACCCAGTTCCTATCCTCAACAAAAGAAAAAACGTCAGAAACCTGAATTCTCTTCTTTTTATAAACCTTCGAACCCATACGGGAAGACTTTTTTCGTTCTGAGACGAATGTTCAACGGTTGTCATGCGGATAAGGCTTATCATACCCATCACAGGGCTCACAGGGGAGAGTATCGAGGAGCGTTTGAGCTATCTTAGGGAGATAGCGGACCCTGGCACTGAAGTCGAGGCGGTACAGGTGGAGGTGGGTCCCCCGGCGATCGAGTCGGAGGCTGACGCTGTGCTCGCGGGACCCGACGTCCTGAGGCTGGTCAGGGAGGCTGAACGTGACGGCGTCGACGCGGCCATCATCTGGTGCGGCGGAGACCCGGCCCTCGCGGCCGCCAGGGAGCTTGTGGACATACCTGTAATCGGCCCCGGCGAGTCCATGTCGGCGCTGTCGATGGTCCTTGGGCGAAAACCTTGCAGAGTCGTCCCCGACATACCTGTGCTGGAGATGAGGAAAGACCTGGACGGCACGGTGAAAGCGCTGAGAGAGCAGATCGAGGAGAGGATCGAAAGGCGTGAGGGAGATGTCTTCGTCCTAGGCTGCCTGGCGCTGTGGGGGCTGGGTAAGAGGTTCAGGGAGAGCCTAGGTGTCCCCATACTGGACGGCGCAGAGGTCTCCCTTAAGATGGCTGAGCTGGTAGTCAAGCTGGGGCTCAGGCACAGCAGGATCGCGTACCCGAGGAAGCGCTAACCCCTAACCGGGGTAAACGTTAGCCTTGTATAGGTGTTGCCTGTGTTTCTAGGTGATACGGTGAAAGGCGTTGGGTGAGATACGTGTGGCTGTGGCGGGGGTGGGCAACTGCTGCTCAGCCCTGCTACAGGGAATCGAGTACTACAGAGCCAACGGGAGTAAGCTGGGGCTGCTCAACCCGTTGGTCGGGGGCTACGGCGTCGGCGAGATAAGGGTCGTCGCCGCCTTCGACATCGATAGGAACAAGATAGGGCGAGACCTTTCCGAGGCCATATACGACAAGCCCAATAAGGCGCCCAGGTTCATGGACGTGGGCGAGCAGGGCGTCGAAGTGCAGATGGGCCCGGCGCCGGACGCGTTCGGCCCCGAGACCATGAGCAAGATCGTGGTCGCAGACGCCGAGCCAGTGGACGTGGCGGCGGTGCTCCGGGAGGCGGAGGCAGAAATACTGTTGAACCTCATTTCGGGGGGCAGCGACAAGGCCAGCAGGCTATACGCCGAGGCGGCGCTGGAGGCCGGCTGCGGGTTCCTCAACGCCACGCCGCTGGGCGTCGTGAACGACCTGAACATCGTCTCGTCTTTCAAGCGCAAAGGGCTGCCTCTTGCCGGAGACGACCTCATGAGCCAGATGGGCGCGACGTCGTTTCATATTGGTCTTCTTGAGTTCCTTGACAGCAGGGGGGTCCGGGTCGATGAGAGCTACCAGCTCGATGTCGGCGGCGGCAGCGAGTCCATCAACACCCTGGAGAAGAGCCGGGACATCAAGCGGAAGATAAAGACCGAGGCGGTGAAGAGCGCCGTGGGGTATGACTTCCCCCTGGTCTCGGGGTCGGCCGACTTCGTGGACTTCCTCGTCAACGGCAGGGACAGCTTCTTCTACGTGAAGGGAAGCTACTTCGGCGGCGCGAAGTTCACCATGGACGTGAAGCTCAGCACGGAGGACGCCCCAAACGCGGGAGCCGTGCTCATAGACTGTGTGCGCGGCCTCAAGGTCGCGATGGACAGGGGCGTAGGCGGCGCAGTTGAGCCCGTCTGCGCCTACGGATTCAAGAGGCCGCCGAGGCGGCACAGTCTCCACGAGGCGTATAGAAGGTTCAGGGAGTTCACTGAAGCTTGAACCTAGTCTTCGTTCTGGGCACCGCCGGGTGTGGTAAGTCGACGTTCACCGCCAAGTTCACCAGGTTCCTCGAGTTCCACAGGGAGGACGTCATGGCCGTCAACCTAGACCCGGGGAGTATAATTCTTCCCTACGCGGCCAACGTGGATGTGAGGGAGTACATCAAGGTCGAGGAGCTCATGGAGGACTACGGGCTCGGCCCCAACGGCGGCCTCATGCTGGCCCACGACATGATGGCCGGCATAGTACAGGACCTGAGCAGCGACATAGAGGACTTCACCCCGGACATATGCATCGTGGACACCCCGGGCCAGATGGAGCTCTTCGCGTTCCGCGACATAGGAGCCCAGATAGCTCAGGAGCTCACTGACTACCAGAAAGGAGTCATCTACATCTTCGACGGCGTCTTCTGCAGGGACCCCCTGAACTACGTCATGAACATGTTTCTGGCGTCAGCCATCAACACCAGGTTCCTGCTCCCCCAGTTCCAGGTCATCAGCAAGACAGACCTCCTGAAGGAGGCGGAGGTGGAGGAGATAGTGGGCTGGGCCGAGGACGCTTACCTGCTAGAGGATGCCATAGACGCCCGGCTCACCGGCATGAACAGGCTCCTCAGCCAGGACATGATGGAAGTCATAGGCCGCCTGGGGGTCGAGTTCGCGCCCGTGCCGGTGTCGTCGACCACCAACGAGGGGTTCAGCTATCTTTAC
>DAOVEE010000160.1 GCA_030669135.1 Candidatus Bathyarchaeota archaeon
ACAGAATCTTGTTGCCACCAATCTCATTGACCCCACCGTAGAACCTCAGAGAAACCATACCACCCATGAATGTATCCGACGCGTATATGAAGACTGGGGAATGGATTTATCCGGCCCCATGAATAAACGTGGATGATGACCCCACCAAAGACCGTCGCCGTCGTAGGCTTCAAGAACTCTGGGAAGACCAGGGCCGTGGAGGCGCTCGTCGCCGAGCTCACCAAGAGAGGCTATAGAGTGGGCACCCTGAAACACACCGCAAAGAACATAGCCCTCGACACCCCCGGCAAAGACACCGCGAGACACAGGGATGCCGGGGCCAAGGCCACGGCGATACTCCACCATAACGCAGCAGCCATATTCATAGACGACCACGTAAAAGTCGGGGACGCGGTGAAGACCCTCGGGGACCTCGACATCCTCGTAGTCGAGGGCTTCAAGACGCTGGACACCCACGCCAGGCTTTTGGTCCCGAGGGAGGACGAGGACATCGAGAAGCTGAGGAACGGGCTGGAGATCGCCGCCGTCAAGATACCTGGCTCCCGGTTCTCCGGGGACACGGATCTACCCGTGGTGAACCTCGCGGACGCCGAGGCCCTCGCAGACATCGTCGAGGAGAAGGTCTACCCCATGCTCCCAGGCGTGAACTGCCGCGGATGCGGCTACGATGGCTGCCGGAGCCTAGGCGAAGCCATACTCGGCGGCGAGGCGGAGGCCAAGCAGTGCGTCAGAAATAGAGTCGAGTTCACGCTCAGGGTGAACGACGAGCCTGTGCCCCTCGGCGGCTTCGTGCAGCGGGCGTTCAAAGGCATGCTGGTCGGGTTCCTGCGGAGCCTCAAGGGCGGCGGCAACCCCCGGAGGGTCGAGATAGCCTTCGAGGTGGAGGACGATGAGTGAAGCCCTCCACATCTGCATAGACAGCAACGAGGCGTCCAGCCGCCGCGACATAGTCAACTACATGATGTGGAACGGCGTCGAGGTCGACATCAGGAAGCTGGACATCTGCGACTACGTCGTCAGCGACCGCGTCGGCGTCGAACGCAAAGACGTCAGCGACTTCATCGGCAGCATGAAGGACGGACGCCTCTTCAGCCAGGCACGCGACATGGCCGCGGTGTACGAGCGCCCCGTGGTCATCCTGGAGGGGCAGCTCAGCCGAGCCTTCAAACGCAGCGCCATGAAGCCGGCCAGCGTCTACGGCGCCCTCAGCAGCCTGGCGCTGGACTACGGCGTCAACATCATCCCCACGGACAGCCCCGAGTCCACCGCGGTGCTCCTCCACCGGCTCGCCTACAGGGAGCAGGCCAAGGAGGAACGGACCATACAGCTCCGCAGCGTGAACAGGAGCCTGCCCCTCCACGAGCAGCAGGTATTCCTCCTCTCGGGGCTGCCCCAGATAGGCACCACCCTCGCCCAGGAGCTGCTAACCGCCTACGAGACCCCGTACAGGGTGATAGAGGAGTTCACCAACGCCGAGGTACGGGTGAGCAAGAGCGGGAAAACCAAGAGGCTCCTAGGCCCCCTGGCAGACGTCAAAGGCGTGGGCCCCGTGATAGTCGAGAACGCCCAGCGGCTGCTCCACGAGCAGTACACCGCGCTCCGCGGAGCCGAGAAACCAGACTAGAAAAATGTCTGGACCACGTAACAAGTTATGAGAGCAGGGGTCAGACCCGCTCCAGGTACCTCTTCAGCTCCCACTGCCGAGCCTCTGACTCTCCAAGCCTCTCGGCGTCGAGGTACTCCCTGTACTCGCGTCGCTTGTGCTCGAGCCAGGTCTCCACGAGGTCGCCGCCCAGCACGTCCCTGACGAAGCCGCTGCCCTCCAGGTGGTCCAGGGCTTCCCCGAGGGCCCCTGGGAGCTGGGTGATGCCCAGCTCCTTTCTACGCTTCTCGGTCATCTTCTCGACGTTCTCCGTGGTGGGGGGGTTTGGCTCGATCCTCCGTTTGACGCCGTCGAGGCCGGCGGCGAGGAGCAGCGCCGAGGCCAAGTAGATGTTGGTCGAGGCGTCGGCGGCCCTGTACTCTATCCGGGCTTTCCTCTCGTACCCGGGGACCCTTATGAGGGCCGTCCGGTTGGCCACGCCCCAGCTCTTGTAGACCGGGGCCTCGTGCCCCGGCACCAGCCGCTTGTAGCTGTTGGTGGTGGGGTTCAGTATCGCCGTCATGGCGTCCACGTGCTCCATGATGCCGCCAACGAAGTGGACGAGTAACTCGCTGACGCCCTTCTCGGGGTCGGCGAACATGTTCTCGCCGCCCCTGGTGAGGTACTGGTGTATGTGGAGGCCGCTCCCCGCGAGGTCCGGGAAGGGCTTGGGCATGAACGTAGAGACGATGCCCTCCATGAGGCTGTCTGTCTTGGTGACCATCCTCGCGGTCTGGACGCCGTCAGCGTTACTCAGGGCGTCGCCGACGGTGAACTCGTACTCCTGCTGACCGGGCCCGTTCTCGTGGTGGATGGTCTTGACAGAGACACCCATAGCCCGGATGTCATCCACTATGGCGCGGCGGAGGAAGCTGTACGAGTCGAAGGGGAGGGTATCCATGTACCCACCCTGATCCGCCGGCGTGTGGTCGTCCTTCACGAAGTACCACTCCAGCTCAGGACGCGTCCTATACTCGAAGCCCTGCTTCTCGGCGTCCGCTATTACTTTTTTAAGCATAGTCCGCGTGCCCAGGGCGTGGGGGGAGCCATCGTTCATAGCAGTGTCGCAGATCAGTCTTGCGACGCCCTCGTCCCACGGGATAACCTCATACGTGGACAAGTCGGGCACGATCCTCATGTCGCTCTGCTCTGTGCTGAGGAAGCCAAGGCTGCTGCCGTCGACCCCGGTCCCCTCGGCCATGTCGCACCAGATCTCGGCGGGGAACTCGACGGCCTTCAGGTCACCGAACAGAGTGGTGAAATGGAACTGGACGTAGTCCAGCGAGTCGATTAAACTCTCGAGTTCACTCAACCCTTGTACACTCCCATTTACTCTCAACAGATCCTTTAAATATTTGATCGGTAAACCGCGTCTTTCACGCATTTTTGTTCAGCCAGTTTAGTGACGCCTAAAACAATCCGTCACTCGTACAGAGCCCTTCATGGACAGTGGTTACGACGCAGGTTACATCAGAAATACTTTAATCGTGTCTGTCTCGCCTATGTGTGTGCGGGCCCGTAGCAGAGTGGATAATGCACCGGCCTCCGGAGCCGGAGATCGCGGGTTCGAATCCTGCCGGGCCCGCCATATTTGAAATAATATTCATTGGTTACTTATCTTCTCTCCTAACAGTTATATATGTCAACTGTTTACACTTGACATGATCCGAGTTGACTTTCAAGGGAGGCTACCTCACTATCCGTGAGACGGAGATCTGGAACCTCAGAAAGATCATTCCTAACCAGTCCGAGATAGGGAGGAAGCTGGGGATAAGCCGACAGGCCGTCAATCTGGCCCTGATATCCATCGAGGACAAGATGGAGCGCACATTCAACGAGACCCTTGACGCCAACAACCTGGAGGCCGTCAAGATGAACCTGGTGGACGGCGTCATGGAGGCTTACAGTCCCGCCCATCAGCTACCCGTAATTGTGAGCCTCAGCAACGCCAACGGGCTCAAGGTATGGTACCTCTACGAGGGCAACTGCTCCCGGTGCAACCTTGAGCGTAGCTGCAGGAGAACGTTGTTGGATGAGGCGGAGGAGCGAGGCGTGGATTTGTCCGATACTGATCCACGGATGGAGCCCTCCAAGCTAGCCCTCAAAGTATACTCGGATTACCTGAAGGAGAAGACCATACTTGGCCCATAAAAAGAACGATTCACTGGACGCATGTCCTTTCCCCCCTGACAGCGAGCCACCGTCGAAGACATCTACCACGAACATGATGGAGGCAATGGACTGGTTCTTCGATGGGTGGAGAAACACCATACTGGTCTTATCTTTGTTATCCATGCTCACTGTGTATAGCCTGTTTTCTGTTTCACTTGCCTTGATTCCTGTTCAAACTACTCCTGACTCATGGAATTCAGAGGGGTCCGAAAGATTTCCTTATACCTATGCTTACATAAAATCAGATTTTGATCTATCCGTTGACACAGAGTTAGAGGATGACCTAATCCTCCAAGACATCATTTCCTTGAAGGATTAGGTCATCCTCTA
>DAOVEE010000001.1 GCA_030669135.1 Candidatus Bathyarchaeota archaeon
AGTCGAGTCCATAGACATCATGACGGAGCAGCTCGACTCCCATGACGGAGACACGAGGAACGTGAGCGCCATTACGATTCTGCTGAAAAATGAAGGATAAGATGGAGGTGAGACATGTTGGAAGGTACAGTGAAGAGATGGATGAACGGATATGGGTTCATAGGGGTTGACGGAGAAGATGACATCTTCGTCCATAATACGGATTTAGATGGAACCTACGTGCTGATGCGGAATCAGAAAGTCGAGTTCGATGTCGAGACGACGCCGAAGGGACCTAGAGCGAGAAACGTGAAGGTTATCGATTAAAAACATTATGTCTACCCCATGGGTTGACGGACTCACCTTCATCTTTTTTAAATAAATTGATGAAATTTCATGTAATTGAATATGTTTTTTTTTCGAGTTTAGTTCAATCAATTATGGTTAAATATTTAGAAAACACCTATTTTCTTAAAACTCAAAATGTTTAAATGAGATACTCCATATAAATTGGTAATTAAACGAGTTCATCGGCAATATTTGCAATAATTTGAGGGAAAACCCCTCTGAGACGAATTTAATGAAGCCAAGTAACTATCGAGAAAAGAACGCCATGACCTATACTAGGAAAGAGTGCATAGGCGGAATCCCTGGCTCCAAGATCGTGAAGTTCACTATGGGAAACATATCCCGTGACTTCACCCACAAGGTCAATATCATAGCCACTAAGGCCGGCCAGATCAGGCACAACGCGCTGGAGGCAGCGAAGGTCGCCGCCCTGAGGCATCTTGAAGATAGGCTTGAGCGCAGGGACTTCCTCCTGAAGATTGTGCCCTATCCCACCAAGTGCTAAGAGAACATAAACGGGTCAACGTCGCGCAGGCGGACCGGTTCCAGGAGGGAATGAAGAAGGCGTATGGGAAGCCCGTGGCTTATAGTGCCTGCACCTCTCATCGTGAAGCTTAGAGATGTTGGTGGGGAAGTCGACGATAAGCCAGTACATGTATGGAGGTCCTACTGGTTTGCTTTTTCGACCTTGACCAGGTTCTCGAAGTCGATCCTCAGCTGTCTGACCCAGCCCCTCTCGGCGTGGAAGTCCGCGTTGTCGCATATACACCTGACGGGGCACACGAGCTTACCTTTCTTGTATCCTTCACAGTCGTCCTCGGTCTCCGGGACCTTCCCGCATCGCCGTATACAGAGCTTCTTGGTCAGGCTCTGGATGACGGAAAGCAGCTCCGGGACACCCAGGTTCATCTTCGTCTTTGGCGTCACCATGGTAAAACTATCTTGCCCATTCACGTAGTCGACCGCGCTGGGTGTATACTTCTCCGCCATGATGATTATCTCTCCATAATCTGTGTCATCATACTTCGAGACTATCTGTTTCACCGATTCGAGGTCCGCCTTCCCGACCTGCCCATCCTTGTCGACGAACACCTTAACGATAGTGTCCTCTCCTTCTTTGGACTTATAGTCAGCTGTACAGTTCTCGTCGTCGTACCCAGAGAACCTTACTCCGTGAAGCGTCTTTACCAGCTCCACCTCTGTATCAAGCCAATCCGAATTTACCTTTAAAGCCATTTTCCTAAAAAATCCTCAACTATTTCTATGTAATATTATACGTGATACCGATATATAATCGATATGTAAGAAAATGTAAATAAAGAAAACAATTTTTTATATAAATCAACGTTTAATCATGTGTTTTAAAATTCGATGATTTCGAGATTTTGTAATAAAGTGACAATTATTGAAACTGTGTGAAACATTAGAGACCGGGGGTTCTTGTTGCATCAACATAATGTATTCAATGCTTAGATCTAGATTTCATCGGGGGCCAAGCTTTCGTAACCCCAACGCATCTCGTCCCTTAACGCCGTATCCACTTATATGTTGTACCAGCTGGTAATTACGAAGTTTGCAAATGAAATATTCGATTACTTTATATTTCATGCCTTTTTGTGTTCCTTCAAAGGGTAAAGAGATATCGTAAGGTAAACTAAGCCGCGGAGACTCTTACCATTAACGTGTGATATAAATGTCGTATGAGATTGAGCAGAGTTTCAGAAACATCGTAAGATTCTACGCCTACGAACTATACATGATTGATAAAGGGAACAAAGCAACCTCGTTCTTCAATGAGAGACAACGCAGGAGCCTCACCAAGAACGGCGTCTTCGAGAAGATCTATGTGCACAGAGGCTGCAGGCTGAAGATCTCTGAAAAAGCTAAAGCGATCCTGAGTTCAATCGACCTATCATCCATTGCTTTAACCGATCTTTTATAATTTAAACGAGAGGCAACCAACTCTTCTACTCATTACTTTTGGACGCAAGTTTAGAGTTTTGTCTCAACCCCTACGTTTTTATACCCCCTCCCGGTCATAGTGCTAGAACGAGAGGAAAAACACGTTGGCTTGGCACGACAACCTCACCAAACGCAAGAAGACAGGCGGCAAGAAACGCGCGTACCGGACGAAGCGCGTACACGAGCAGGGCAGACACCCCGTCGAGACCGCCCTCGGCGAGACCAAACGCAAGAAAGTCGAAGGCAGAGCCAGGATTGAGAAGGTCAAGCTAGTAAAAGCCGAGATGGTCAACGTCAGCGACCCTGCCACGGGCAGGACGGAGCGCCTCAAGATCCTCGACGTCGTCAGAAACCCCGCCAAGGCAGAGTACAACAGGAGAGGCGTCATCACCAAAGGCACAATTATACGCACCGAGAAAGGCCTCGCCAAGATCATCTCCAGACCCGGCCAGGACGGCGCCCTCAACGCGGTCGTCGAGGAAGAGTAACCTTCTTAGCCGGAGACCCGGCAAACCTATGTGAACAGCCTTGAGGGGAAAGGGTAAACTCCGCGTTTGGCCAGTATACTTCGACGCCAGTTATAGCAGAGGAGAGGGAAGGAGAGTCCCCCGATCCAAGGCTGTCAGGAGCCCCAAGGCAGAGGACATCGAGAAAGCAGCTAGGAGGCTCGGACTCAACCCAGTTCTGGAGCCCGCGGCCACTTACAGCAAGCACCCGTGGAGGCCTATCGGAGTAGTCCTCGTGGACAAGAAGGGCACCAAGACCCGGATCATCAAGGACATCGCCGAGGAGCTGAAGCGGCGATGAAGATCAAGGCTAAGCTCGGCGACGTGCTGCACCGCTCAGGTAGCAGCGGCCACCTCATAGTCAGGCTAGAGGCCGAGACACACATCGGCGAGCCGGTTTACGACATGAAAGGGACCCGGGTGGGTACCGTCTTCGATATCTTCGGACCCGTGGAGGCACCATTCGCGTCTGTAAGGACCCGCGAAGACGATGAGGAGACCGAACACAAAGCGCTCTTCCTCGGAGAACAGAAGAGGCAGAGCAAGCCAAGAGACAGGTCTAGGCGTCGTAGAAACCGGTCTTAGGCAGGGTTCAGGCAGTCTCTTACCCCCATGACTTCACCGCCCTTTAGGTACACCCTAGGCACTCTTCTACCCACCCCGCACGTCACCTCGTGGGCGATGGTGCCGAGCCACCCTGCTACCTCCTCCATTGTTGGAGCGCCGTCAGAGCCGTCCCCGAACAGCGTCACGGTGTCGCTAACCTCGACCTGCCCTATATCCGTCACGTCTACCATGCACTGATCCATGCACACACTCCCGACGATTGGGGCCCGGCGTCCATCGATAGTCACCTCCCCGACGTTGCTCAGACCCCTGCTGTAGCCGTCGGCGTAGCCGACGGGAAGCGTGTCTATCCTGCTCTTCCTCTCAGTGCTGTGGGGGAGGCCGTAGCTAAGCCCCGTGCCGGGCGGATCATGTGAGTTTCATGGATCATAGAGAATTGTTAAACGGCGGACACTATAAATCTTGGAGGTTTATCCTAGTAACCTCGCTCCAGTTCGGTGTTTGGCGCGGTCGGCAGGATTCGAACCCGCGACCCCGGGTTCCGAAGACCCGTGCTCTATCCACTGAGCTACGACCGCCCATGGTTCAGAGATTCGCACACTAGAAAAGGGTTACCCCTCCACGGGTTGAACCTAAATACCTGTAGCTCGACACGATACACGTGAACACCGAGGTCAACCTGCCATACGGAGAGACGAGTTTAAGACAGAGCATTCCCGACAGATTCGGATGCACCTTGCTGGAGCCGAGGGACGTGAAGAAGGCTCTCGACGCCGTTGACCAGGATCCTAAGATAAGCATAATACCCGGGGGTCCGTCTACGATTTCACTGTTGGAGTGATGGTTATGCGGCCTGAGAGGGTGGTTCAGAGCGTCGAGGTTACCGCGCTGGTCCACGCGACGGAGGACGAGTCCAAGGTAAGGAAAGCCGTCCTGAACCTTTTGCCACCGGGCATCGATCCTCCGGCCCTCAAGGCCGTCAAGCTGCAGGGCTACTATGGGGACCCCTTAACCGCCCTCAAGCTCAACGTGAAGCACAGGAAGCCCGCCACGGATCTGCTTGAGCACGTCGTCAGACGGCTCTCGTCTCTGGATCTCCAGGCCTTCCTAGATGAGCTGCCCCAGCGCATCGACGAATCGAAGAACCTTTACATCAGGCTCGACAAGCAGAAGGCGTACACCGGGAAGGCGGTGTTGGAGAGGCATGACTCCATCAGGGTCAAGGCGAAGCTCCGGCTCCCCCACAAGGCGGACCCCGTAGAGTCCATACGGATGTACATAGAATCCTTGGAGACGTATCCGACATGAGGCGCTTCATAGACCTCCAAATACTCCCCGGGCCAGGGAAGACGGCTGAGATGCTGAGCCACGCCAACCACTTGGGATACTCTGCGGTCGGCTGCGGGGGGGACCCCCCGTCTGACGCTTCCATCGACGTAATATCCCGGCTTGACGTCGCGCCTAGGAGCCAGCAGGACCTACAGCGCATGCTCAAAGGGAACAGACGGAAGCATGAGGTGATATCGGTTCTGTGTCTATCTAAGGGCGTGGCCCGCCGGGCGGCCAAGAACCCCAGGGTAGATCTTCTGAGGTTCCCGAGGTGCCCTTCGAGGAGGACAGTCTGGCTTGACAGACAGCAGGCGGCGTTGGCGGGTGAAGGGGGCTGCCAATTCGAGGTGGTGGCTAGTGACTTACTTACCCAGGACCCTGAGAAGCTGGGCTACGTCATCAAGCAACTGGAAAAGGAGGTCTTGAACGCCCGAAGATACGACGTGCCCGTGGTGCTCTCCAGTGGAGCCGACTCTGTTAACGGTATGAGGGCCCCGAGGTCGTTAGCCGCGTTGATGAGCCTCATCGGGTTGGGCGAGGAGGAGTCGCTGGACCTGGTCTCCGTGAACCCATGGGCCCTGGTCGAAAGAAACCGTGATAAGCTCTCCGCGTCATATGTTTCACCCGGAGTCCGGGTGATGGATTCTTGACCGAGAAGGCGAAGATAGACATACTGGTTCACTGCTTCTACCACAGGGTGGGTCTTCACAGGGGGCACCCCGTGCTGAGCGTCAGATGGCCCCTCACGCCGATGCCTCAGGAGACGGTGAACGAGGTTTATGGAGGCAAGGTCTTCAGCCTAGGGAGCACAAACACTGTGCTCATAAGGGACGGAGACCTGAACATGGTCCACGACCCAGGTATACTGCAGCTGGGCAGGTACGGCACCCTAAAGATGAGACTGGAGGAGTTCGGGCTGAAGCCGAACGACATAGACGTCGTGATCAACAGCCACTGCCACTACGACCACATAGAGGCTAACTACATGTTCAAGGGCAAGCCGCTCTACGTCCACGAGGAGGAGGTAAAGTTCTGCGACAGGCTGTACTGGCCCGAGTTCACCGAGGCCTTCATGGGCATCATGGACGTGAAGAGCTTCAACGGCGACGCACGGGTCTCCGACAACGTGAAGATCATCGAGACGGTGGGCCATACCCCGGGGAGCGTAACGACCCTCGTGGACACGGAGGACGGCCTCGTCGCTCTGGTGGGGGACGCCGCCATAGTTAAGGAGGACCTGCTGGAGCTGAGACCGCCGAGCGTGGTCACGAAGAACCTTGAGGCCGACGTCGCCGTGGCCAGTCTGCGGAAGATCAGGGACCTAAACCCCGTCTTGGTGGTGCCCGGCCACGACGCGCCCTTCTCTCCACAAGGTTTAAAATAATCTGCCCTGTAAGGCTTGGCAGTGAATAGATTTGCCGACGCACGGGTCTCTTACTAAAGCAGGAAAGGTAAGAGCTCAGACCCCTAAGATCGATGGCATTGATAGGAAGAGCCCCTCCCCAAAGAGAAGGAACAAATCTAACTATAAGAAGCGGATTCTCTACGTCAGGGAAGACCGCTTTAGAAGAAGACGTTAGAGATATTTTTGAACGATTTCACGAATGTGCTGAACCAGGGTAGGGTCATCAGGTACCTGAATAATAGTAGACCGATTGATGCAACTAGACCTAGGTAGCCTAGTCCTTTTATCCAGTCGAAGGGGCTTCCGGTGGGTCCTGTGGATGTATCCGGAGGCTCTTTGAGGTACTCGCTGGGCTGGTAGGAGGCGTTGGTCACTTGGGCGCTGTACGTGTAGATCGTGAGGATGAGGGCTAACGACGTGACTAAGCCGAGGGATAGCCTCCAGTTCGCGTTAGAAGACGCCTTGATGAGACGCATGTATCTCTGTATGCCCATTACTTTCATTTAGGCTTCAAGAAATGAGGTTAAAAACATGATGTACCTCTCTGGCGGTTACATCGTGCATAGTTTTGAAGGAGTCTTCTCGATGTCGCCCCGATCTTGACGTCGGTTTAAAAACTATAGGTGAGAGGAGACCCAGTCGATGACCGCTTTCTGTAGCGGGATCCTGTGTTCGCTGAACCCGTGGTCGGCGCCTTCGATCTCCACCAGCTTCTTGGGCTCGTTGGCCGCCTCGTAGAGCCTCCTGATGTCTGTCGGCAGGGTCAAGTTGTCGTTGGTGCCAAGGACCACTATCAAGGGTGAATGTACCCTCCTCACGGTCTCAATTGGGTTCAGCTTGGAGGCGGCGACCTTGATATCCTCTCGCAGCTTCTCCTCCGTCCACCCAGCCAGTTTTCCTTCCGCCATCTTGAGGAAAACGGGTACGATGTTCTCGAGGTATGGGTCCTCGGACCAGGACTTAATGTCTGAGGCGGGCGCCATGAGAATCCCCGTCTTCAGCGACGGATCCATGCTCATGCACTTAGTCAGGGGCACCGCCCCCATGCTATGGGAGACCAGCCCAACCCTGTTGGGGTCGACGCAGTTTAGGCCTCGTAGGTACTTGACCGCTGCCTCGGTGCTGGGCACCAGGTTTGTCAGTCTGTACTCTCCTTCGCTTCCCCACGCCCCCATGTAATAGAAGATGAGGACCACCACGCCGTTGAGAGCGAGCTCCTCCGCAAGATCCATGTTCTTGGTGTCGCCGGGGTATCCGTGGCAGACGGCGACGGCGGGGTACAAGGCTTCCTCCCTGGGCCTGTACAGGCGTCCGAGGAGTCTAATGCTGTCACAGGGGATGATCGTGTCTTCGACGACTATGGTTTCACCCATTTTCACTCGTCTCTCCCTTAACGGTGTAACCTACAATATTTTTAACGCTGCCGCCCCAATTCAGGGCGATGGGGAAGCGCATCACCACCCGGTTCAAGCCCAAGAACGTCTGGGTCCGTGACATGGTTGAGGGTGATCCTTTCGTCGCTTCCTCTCTGGACGTGACGAAGGGCATGCTGAAGCTTCAGGCCCCTAAGCAGAGCCTCTGCAGCGTGTGTAAGGGAGGGAAGATGCTCTGCGGGAAGACGAGCTGCCCCATCATGGCGCGTCTAGGTGCCTTCTCCAAGATGTTTCAGGGCGTGAAGGGAACCAACATCGACGGAAGCAGCCCACCCAGCGTCTTCGTCGGCCGATTCGGATACCCCTACGTCCAGATAGGGCCCCTCACTCCTACTTTCTACGGCAACACCCAGATCCTTGACTCCCCTGAGCAGTGGTTCGGTAAGAGCATAGACGAGATCATCGGCTACAGGAGCCAGCTCATCAGGGGGATGACCCCGGTGAACGTCCGCAAGCCCTGGAAGGCGGGGAGGCTCCTGGATAAGACCCGGGAGCTGAGCCTAGCGGAGCACTACGTCGAGACAGAGATGAAGCTGACGCGTAGACCCACTAAGCGGTTCTACATGAACGGCGACATCCAGCCCATAGGGCCCACGGCGCCCATGGAGGACGTGGACATAGGATACATCAGATGGAACAGGCACATGGAGAAGTGCCACTACGACAGCGACCTCAAGGCGGCGCCGGCCACAGTCAAGCTATTCGAGGAGGGCCTCCCCGTCAGCAGCATCATGAAGGCTTTCAGTATGGGCAGCTTCGGCGTCGAGAAGAATCGGAGGCTCGTGCCCACCAGGTGGAGCATCACAGCCGTGGACGACCTCCTGGGGAAGCACCTGACGAGTAAGATAAAGGGCTACCCCTTGGTGAACCAGTACGAGGTATACGAGAGTAACTACATAGGCAACCGCTTCGAGATACTGCTGGTCCCTGACGCTTGGGCGTACGAGGCTTACGAGGCGTGGTACCCTAGGACCCTCTGGAACCCGTCTGAGGAGGAGGTGGCCATCGTGACGGACTGGGAGCCGTACAAAGGCCGCTCGACCTACGCGAGCATGGGCGGCTGCTATTACGCGGGCAAGCTGGCGGTGCTGGAGCACCTTGAGAGGGAGAGGCGGCAGGCGAAGGTATTCATCTTCAGGGAGGCGTACCCTGACTACATCCTGCCTGTGGGGGTCTGGCAGGTGAGGGAGAACTGCAGGAATGCCATGAGGCAGCCGTCCATGGTTTTTGATACTTTCCAGTCAGCGATAAACAACATCATGGGGAGGCTCAGCATTCCGTTAGAGAAGTGGATGGAGTCGGGACCCCTCCTGCGGCACACGGTGACTCAGAGGAAGCTCACAGACTTCTTCCACTGAGTCGTAAACCATGGATTTTCGTAGGCAGCGGCGTCTGATCATATGAACTTTTAAAACCGTCGCCATGCCCCTTATGTTAGGTTAGTGAGATCCATGAACCCTAGAGAGGTAGCTGAGCGGCTACATGAGAACGAGAGGAAGGTGCTCCAGGCGCTGAGCGGCAGGGGCACCGCGACCACAGAGGAACTGAGCCGGCTCACAGGGCTAGCAAGGGACGCCGTGGAGAAGGCGTCTGACTGGGCCGCGACGAAAGGCGTAGTCTCGTTTAAGGAGGAGGTCTCACAGTTTTTTAGTCTCACAGACGAGGGAAGCGTCTACGCGGAGAACGGCCTACCGGAGCAGAACCTCAGGAAGCTGCTGGTACACGGACCCCAAGAGATAGCGAAGCTCAAACAGACATTCGAGAACCTGAACATAGCGTTGGCGTGGATGCGGCGCAACGGGTGGGCGGACATCCAGAATGGCGTCATGGAGCTCACCGATGAAGGAAAAAAAGTCGACGACTCCCCTGAGAAGCGGCTCCTGAGAGCCCTGGACAAGCCCACACCACAGAGCGGAGAGGCGTTCACCGAAGACGAGACACCAGTCCTAGAGCAGATGGTTAAACGGAAGCTGGTCACAAAGAACGAGGAGACGGAGCGTTCCGTCGCCATAACAGACTTCGGTAGGCAGGTTCTGCCTGAGCTGGAGGCAGCGGAGTCGGTGAACGTGATCACTCAGCTGACTCCGGAGATGCTTGTGAACAAGTCGTGGAGGGGAGCGTCGTTCCAGAGGTACGACGTGACGCTCCCCGCGCCGAGCCTCAGCCCCGGTAAACGTCACTTCATCAGCCAAGTCATCGACTACATAAGACGGTTCTGGGTGGAGCTGGGCTTCAAGGAGATGAAGGGCGAATACCTTGAGCTGAGCTTCTGGAACTTCGACGCCCTCTACCAGCCTCAGGACCACCCCGCTAGGGACCTGGCCGACACGTTCTACATGAAGACGCCGTACAGCGGGCAACTTCCCGACCCGAAGATGGTGGAGCAGGTGAAGGAAACCCACGAGAACGGGTGGACAACCGGGAGCCTCGGGTGGCAGTACAAGTGGGACCCGGAGGTCGCCGCCCGTAACTGTCTCAGGACCCACACCACGAGCCTGAGCGTAAAACAGATAGCGAAGCTCACGCCGGACGATCTTCCGGCCAAGTTCTTCAGCTGCGGCAGGGTGTTCAGGAACGAGACCATCGACTGGAACCACCTCGCCGAGTTCTACCAGACGGACGGGATCGTCATCGGGGAGGGAGTGACTTTTCGCGACATGAAGGGCTACCTGAAAGCCTACATGGAGGGGCTCGGGGTTGAGAGGTTCAGGTTCCGGCCCGGCTACTTCCCTTACACCGAGATGAGCATGGAGGCCGAGGTCTGGATAGAGGAACGCGGCGAGTGGATGGAGCTCTTCGGCGCAGGCATGTTCAGGCCCGAGGTGGTCAAGCCCCTCATCGGCATCGACGTTCCGGTACTGGCGTGGGGCCCCGGCTTCGACAGGCTCGTCATGCAGAGCTACAAGGTTAACACCATCAAGGAACTGTACACTAACGACATCGGCCTGCTGCGGCGGGCCAAGCTGTGGATGGAGTGATGAGAGATGCCGGTCATAGTGGTAAACCTTGAGGACTTGAGGGAACTGTTGGGCAGGGATGTCTCCATCGAGGAGTTCCAAGACAGGCTGCCCATGATGGGCACAAGCTGGGAGGGGGTCACGGAGGACGGATTCCACCTAGAGGTGTTCCCCAACAGGCCGGACCTCCTCAGCATCGAGGGACTGGCCCGGGCCTACGCCAGCTGGACTGGGGCAAGGACAGGGCTAAGGAAGTACCCCGTGGAGAAGTCCGACTACAAGGTCGTCGTCGATACAAAAACCCAGGAGGTGCGTCCCTGGTTCGTGACTGCAGTGGTTAAGAACGTCGAGTTCGACGACCCCCTTATCAGGAGCATCATCCAGATGCAGGAGAAGCTACACGTTACCCACGGCAGGAGACGCAGGAAGGTAGCTATAGGGCTGCACAGCCTAGAGCCCATCGAGTTTCCTGTAACCTACACCACCAAGCCGCCGGAATTCAAGTTCAGGCCCCTCGGGGAGCGGTTCGAGAAGGACCTCACTTGGATACTCAGCGAGATGAAGACAGGCAAGGAGTACGCTTGGACCGTGGAGGGCTTCAAGGAGTACCCCATGATCCTCGACAAGAAGGGCATGGTGCTGTCGATGCCTCCCATCATCAACGGTGAGTATACGCGGATAGACGAGTCCACCACGGAGCTGTTCATCGACGTAACGGGCACCGACCTTAAGGCCATCACCGAGGTGCTGAACGTCATCTGCGTGACGCTCGCGGACAGGGGAGCCGAGATACACGAGGTTCACAACCACTACCCGGACGGCACGGTGCTCACCACGCCGAACCTCGAACCATGGGTGATGGACTTGGACAACGACTACGTCAACCACACCCTGGGCTACGAGTTCACGCCCCAGGAGTCAGCCCGCGAGCTGGAGAAGATGGGGCACGGAACCGAGATAAACGGAAACGTCATCAAGGTCCTTATACCAAGCTACAGGGCCGACATAATGCACCCCATCGACCTGGTGGAGGACATCGCCATCGGCTACGACTACGACAACTTCGAGCCCGAGATACCGCCCATAAGCAGCGAGGCGGGCGAGGACCCCCTGGAGGTGTTCAGCAGGGGCCTACGGAACTTCCTGGTTGGCTTGGGGCTGCTGGAGGTGGTCACCTTCATGATGAGTAACAGGGACAAGCTCTTCCACAGGATGAGCCTCCCCGAGGAGCCCATATGCGAGACCGATAACCCCAAGATGGAAGCCTACGACAGCCTCCGGAACAGGCTGCTGCCGAATCTCATGGAGATCCTGAGCACCAACAAGCACCACCCGTACCCCCAGAACCTCTACGAGGTCGACGACGTGGTGGTGATAGACCCGTCCACCGAGACAGGAGCTAGATCCAGGCGTAGACTAGCCATAACGCTATGCCACTCAAGCGCCAGCTTCAGCGAGATAAAGGCAACGATGAACACTCTGCTGGAGAACCTGGAGCTGGAGGCAGAAGTTGTGGAGGGGGGATGGGACTGCTTCATCGAAGGCAGGAGATACACCGCCATGCTAGGGGGAGAACCTCTCTGCTGGGCTGGGGAGATAAAGCCCGAGGTGCTGGAGAAATGGGAACTAGAGATGCCTGTCGCGGCCCTAGAGATGGATATTGACAAGCTCTTCAAGAAAATATACCTAGAGAAATAACCAATCCCCAGTTATTCATTTAATATCCTGAACTTGAGCAACATACCTGAGTGATCACTTAGCCTCTCTTTCCTAGGCTAGTAAATATTGACATAAGGTAACATTCCATGTCAAATCCTCTGAGACGAAGACGTGATCATAGCGACACTCTTCACCGGTCCTACCAACCCAGCTATACTCGACTTAATCACTGTATAGCTAGCTGAAGGCATTTACTAGCCCCCGTTATTCAAAGAACGACTACTCGATCCAGAGGCTTCTGTCCTGGTCTTTCCAGACTTCTACGCTCATGCTCGTGTGATCGAACAGGTCCATGTAGTAGGGGTCGACCTTCTTGTACTCAGCATAGGGCCCCTCGTACTTGCCCCTCCTTTCCTTGTACTTCTCGAAGGCAGCCAGGCTGTCGTACTCCCACACCATAATGTGGCGGTCTGTCTCCTCGGCCGCAATATACTTCACGAAATACCTTAGGCTCTTCCACTCAGGGAAGAGGTCTTTGTGCTCACCCACCCACGTCATCCATGTCCGGAGGGCCTGCTCATGGTCTTTCTCCTTCCCTGGTTTCACCTTCCAAGTCTCTACCTCGAATATCGGCATAGTATGTGAGTTCTCTGAGCCCTATTTATTATTTCGAGCCCTTTAACGCATTCTCCAGAACATTCTCGATGAAATCGGTTTTAGACTCCGTGTAGGCTTCTCGCATGTCGGCGTATTTCTCCACGAGACGCAACTTCAACTCGAAGTACTCCTTAGCTGTATCTGGGTGAGCTCTCAAGTAGTTTCTGAAGAGAAGGTGCCTCTTCCAGAACGGGCTCCCGTGCCTTGCTAGGTGAAGATGGACCCCCGGGCTGTGAGGCCCCTTTCCGAGGCAGTAGTACCAGTCGTCATCCGTAGGCTCGGGGGTCACGTCGTCGTACCCTACCGCTGCAAGCGCTGGGAGACAGCGGTCTGCGATCTCTTGGCTGTCCAACCCGGCTATTATGTCGATTATCGGCTTTGCGCCTAGGCCAGTCACTGAGGTGCTGCCGAAGTGCTCTATGGATTTGACGTGCTCGCCGACTGCGTCCAGGATGAGCTCCTTTTCCTCCTCGTAGAAACGCGGCCACTCAGGATCGTACTCGACGACGGTTATCCGGCCTGGCACCTCTATCCTCGACTTTCATCCTCATCATATTATATAATAAGTTAACCATAACCCGAACCATGGAAGAACGCCCCCGTTTCCCGCCCAACCTGGCGCTGCTCATAAGCATCATAGCGGTTTCAACGGCCTCGATACTGATCAGGATGAGCAATGGGCCTCCACTAGCGATAGCCACATACAGGATGCTTTTCTCGACCCTCCTCCTGCTGCCTCTATTCGTCTACTTCGACGGGTTTGAGAAGATGCGGCGGATGGGCGTGAGAGAGGTAGCCAGTTTGATGGGCATAGGAGTGGTGCTGGCGATCCACTTCGCCTCATGGATAACCAGCCTCAGCTTCACGACCGTCGCCAGCAGCGCCATATTCGTCCATATAGACCCCATATTCGTGGCGATAGTCAGCCACTTCTTCCTTAAGGAGAAGGTCACCAGAAGAATGGTTGTGGGCATAGTCGTCGCCTTGATCGGGGCCACCCTGATAGCAGTGGGCGACGCAGGCATCGGGGAGCTCAACCTCTACGGCGACCTCCTGGCGCTGATAGGCGGCGTGATGCTCGGCATCTACATCCTCGGCGGGAGGGTCGTGAGGAGGACTCTTGACCTTACCTCATATGTCACGCCTGTGTACGCCACCGCCTCCCTCGTATTAGTACTGATGTCTCTGCTTAGCGGCACTCCTCTTACAGGCTACGCTGTGAACGAGTACGTCCTGTTCTTCGCGATCGCCTTGGTCCCCATGATCTTCGGCCACACGGTCTATAACTGGGCTCTGAGATACGTCTCGGCGCCCCTAGTCTCCATGAGCCTCCTAGGTGAGCCCGTGGGCGCCTCCATCCTGGCTCTTCTTTTTCTGAACGAGGTGCCTAGCCCCATGGTTCTGCTGGGCGGCATAGTGACGTTGGCGGGGATACTGATGTGTGCCTACAGGCCGGAGTAAGCCGCCGAAAAACTCATATTTAGCTAGTTTTCGTCACTCTGTCAATAATGTTAGGGGAATCATGTTTCCTTCCCAGAATCTTTAAAGATTCATCGACTGGGTTTAAACCAACGACCAGACAGTTAACCGTATTCGTTTAATGTGTGAGGCCTGTTGGACGCTAACGTTGTCGTGATTCTCATATCTCTGGCCCTGTTCCTCGCATATGTCAGCGGCATAATCTACACGTATACGGGAGTCCCTGACACCGTCTGGCTCATCGTCTTCGGGTACGTGTTCGGGCCGACCCTGAACCTGTTTAACCCAGCAGCCTTTAGGCTCTCGACGCCGCTCCTCGTCGTCATGGCCTTGAACCTGCTAATGTTCGAGGCCGGCCTGAACGTGGACTTCAAGACTTTCAAGGAGACCATGATCAAGTCAACCTACCTCGGGTTGACTACCTTCACACTCACCACCCTCGGGGTAGGCTACCTGCTGCACTACTCCGTGCCGTACGTGTTCACGTTTTCCGAGGCTCTGTTCTTCGGAGCCATGATAGCGGGTACGAGCGCCTCGACGGTCCTCGGCATAATCGGGAGCATCCAGCAGGGGAGAAAGGAGATCGGTGAGACTAAGAGGCTCCTCGTGCTGGAGTCCATCGTCACGGACAGCCTCAGCATCGTGACCGCCATGACGCTTCTCAGGTTCATCCAGACGCCCGGCATACCCCTCAACGAGGCCGTCAAGGACATCGTTTATGTTTTCACGGTGTCCGTCCTCATCGGCTTCGGGACCGGCGTCGTGTGGGTCCAGCTCCTCGACCTGATCCGTAACAGGCCGTTCAACTACATAATGACCCTCGCCGTGCTCTTCTTCTCCTACATTCTGAGCGAGAATGTGGGGGGCCCAGGGGCGGGGGCGGTGGCCGCCCTCGCCTTCGGCGTTACCTTGACCAACTACCCGTTGCTTGCCAGAAGGTTCAACCTAAGGGAGAACGTCAGGGTGGAACGCAGGAGGCTCCGCTCCTTCCACGAGGAGATCACCTTCCTTGTGAAGTCGTTTCTCTTCATCTTCGTGGGCCTTGAGGTGCAGCTGTCAGCGGAGTACCTTCTCATTGGGCTCGCGTTGTCAGCCACAATCGGCTTGATAAGGATCTTGTCCGTCAACGTTGTGGGTGGGTTCATCAAGTTGTCAGACGACGAGGCAGCCATCTCCAGGCTCGTGTTCAGCAACGGACTTACCGCCTTGGTAATATCACAGCTGCCGCTGATTGTGGACACGGTTGGTAGTTCCTTCATTAACTCAAGGATCTATATGGACCTAGCCGTCCCCATCGTCATCGCCTCCTCCCTCTTCGGGTCCCTAGTCGGCCCGCGCATCATCAGACACGGCATGTCACTGCAGGAGCCTGAGCCGGAGAAACAGGTCTAAACAGACCTAAATCTGAGTAACCCGCCATATCCTCCATGTCAGACAAGGTTTCGCTAAAGAGGAGCGTCCAGAACGAGTTGGACGCCATAATGCCGCACCTCAAGGAGCTCAAGGACGAGATCGGGCGCAACCCAGAGCTGGGGAGCGAGGAATACGAGTCAAGCAGCCTCCTCGTGGAGGAGCTTCGCAGCCACGGGTTCCAAGTGGAGTACCCCTTCTTCGAGATGGATACGGCCTTCAAGGCAGTCTACAAAGGAATGAAAAATGGGCCAGTTATCGCCATACTCTGTGAGTACGACGCCCTGCCCGGGGTCGGCCACGGCTGTGGCCACAACATCATAGGAACGGCGGGTATAGGCGCCGGGATAGCGGTAAGCAAGCTGATGAAGGGTTTGGCTGGCGAGGTCTGGGTGATAGGGACCCCCGCGGAGGAGGGTCACGGCCCCTACGCCGGGGCAAAGGTCAGGATGGCCTCGGGAGGCGTCTTCGACGGCGTCGACGTCTCCTACATGATCCACCCTGCCACCGGGAAATCCATGGTGACGGCTAACTTCCTCGCCGTCAAGGGAGTAGGCATCGAGTTTAAGGGGAGGACGGCCCACGCGGCGGCGGACCCCCACAGCGGCGTAAACGCGCTCAACGCTGCCATGATCACATACATGTCGATCCACGCAAACAGGCAGCAGCTGAGGAGAGACGCCAACGCGGTGATCCACGGAATCGTCACCGAAGGAGGCCTCGCATCCAACATCATCCCAGACAAGGCAGTCCTGAAGTTCGGAGTCAGAAGCAGCGACGACACCTATGTGCCGACGCTGGTGGACACCGTGGTCAACTGCGCCAAGGGGGCGGCCTTGGCTACGGGATGCGAGGTCGAGTTCACCTTATCGAACGGCCTCAAGTCGAACATCCATAACAAGCCCCTCGAGGACCTCTTCCAGAGGGTCTTCGACGAACTGGGCGTCGAGTACAGGGACCCCCTGGAGTTGGCCACGATCCCGCCCGGCGGGAGCACAGACTTCGCCGACGTTACCCACGTCGTGTCGGGCATACACCCCATGATAGGCATCGGCGGTGAGGGCTATACCATGCATAGCAGCGACTTCGCGGGACACACGTTGACGCCTGAGGGCGATAAGGGACTTGAGGTAGGGGCTAAGAGCCTGGCCATGGCCTCCATCGAGATACTGACGGACCCGAACCTGCTCACCGAGATCAAGGCTGAGTTCGAGAGAAATAGGGTATAATCCCCTTCTTTTTTACTTGTTGTGTCACTATGTTCATCTATGCATACTACTACGTGATGGGGTTGGTGCTGGAGAGCTAGTTCTCCAGCCACTCGATGATCTCTGGGACGCTCACGAGACCCTCCCCCGGGTGGACCACAGGGTTCTCCCGTATCGTGAAAACGTAGCCTGTCTGCGGCGACTTCGCCTTTTCAAGGGTCTCGAAGGTCCGGGGGCTGTAGATGAAGCCGACCTCGTCGCCTTCCTTCACGGTGTCCCCGAGGCCCACCGTGGGTATGAAGACGCCGCCCTTGCCGCAGTGGGCGACGTAGACCTTGGGGTCGGCTCTCCACTTGAGCCTGACCTGTCTCTTAGGTAGCTCGACGTCTCCGTCGATGATTCCTAGGTCTATCAGGATGTTCTTCACGCCGCGGTAAGCGATCTTCACTGCCTCCTCGTCGAAGTGGGCGTGGCCTCCGAGCTCAGGGACTATCGCCGGGATTCCATTGTCCACGCAAGACGCCCTCAGAGTCCTTCGCCCGCCATACGCCTCGGTCTCGACGTATAGTATGGGTGCCCCGAATAGCCTGGCCATCTCCTCGGAGCGCCGAGCGGTCTCGCTGGGCGCCTTCTCGGAGACCCCGTCGGCCTCGTAGAAGACCCATACCGGGCAGTACCTGCTCGCGGTGTGCAGGTCCACCACCTCGTCTGCGTGGCTCACGAGCTCAGTCCATATCTTGTGTGCCATGCGCTCGGTGAGGCTTCCATGCGGGTCCCCTGGCCATACCCGGTTCATCCCCCCCGGCTTGGGGTCGAACATGGTCGCCCTCGACTTCTCCCTGAAAGCCAGGGGGTTGGGGAGACAGTAGATCAGTGTGCCGCTCATCTTACCGGGGTCTAGCTCGTTTATGAGCCGCCTCAACGCGTCCAAGCCCATTATTTCTGAGCCGTGCTGCGCCACCTGTACGTAGAGGGTCTTTCCAAGCTTTTTCCCATGAAGCACCATGAAGGGTATCTCCAGTGACTGCCCGTCTGCCCAGAAGTCGGGGATGGTTAACACGCTTCGAGCTTTCTCGCCGGGCCTCACCGTCAGCCCAGCTACCTTTACTGGTTCGCTCATTTCGATTCGTTGAGAATTATTCCTTACTGTATTAGAGTTTTCTCAGATGGGCCGCCAGTGGATGCTCTTCGACGTGGTGTACTTCTGTTTAACCGGGAACCCGATGCCTATGCTGATGATCTCTGGGACGACGTGGTTCCTGAATCGGTCGCTGGGCTGCCCTGAGATGATCCCCTGACAATCCGGGTCCATGTACAGGTAATATTTTTTCCCGTTGAAGCTTATCGCAGCGTTGTCGCCCCGCTTGTATACCGGCTTGTTATGTATCCTGAACGGGAAGAGTCTGCAGGCAGTGGGCTTCGTGCCCTGCAGCGTGCATATCCAGCGATCCATGAGGGGCTTCTGGAAGACGCAGCGGCCGTTGCTCTGGTTCTTGAGGTAAGCCTTGCCCATCCCGTACTCCAGCACGTTTGGGCCGTAGATGGCCCTGACCTTGACCATCTCGTCCATCTTGAGGGGCACACGGTACCCTACACAGCAGTTGCCGCAGGCCTTGCACACCCAGCTCTGCACCTCTGTCCACGGGATTAGTGAACTACGCCTCATGACGGTCGCTACCGTAAAGGTATGGACGCCTAAATATGTAACGTATCAACTAGAAACCCATGTAGCTGTCACAGGTCAGCTTTTCTTCTTTTTCTCGGCCTCCTCGAAGCCGTAGAGCAGCGGGTAGATGTCGTAGTGCTGCTTGATCAACTTGTACGTGAATCGTCCGAACCAGTAGAATACGCCGAGGGAGAACACGATGATGACGATGCTCATTATATCGATCATGTCCATCTATGGTCGCTACAAGTTGGGGCTGGGCGGTAAATAACGATTCCTAAATATCGTCGAGGGTGGCTGCCATGACCCAAGCGTCCTCGCCGTCCATGTAGTAGCCGTAGTTCCTCTTCACCTTCTTGAACCCGAGCGCAGCATAGAGGCCGATGGCTGCGTCGTTGCTGATTCTCACCTCGAGGTACCCCTCGGACGTGCTGTACACGTCTCTGCCCTTGCGCATCGCCTGTACGATGAGCTCCCTGCCGATTCCTCTCCTCCGGTAATTCTCTATCACCGCGATGGAGACGGTGTGGCAGAGACGCGAGGGGGTGAGCTTGCCTATCTTCGACCAGCCTCTCTCGATGCGGCACATGATGTATCCCTGCACCGTGTCGTCGACGTCGGCGACGAGAAAAGTCTCAGGGTACCTCTGGTGTAGGTCCCTGTAGAAGTAGCTGCTATAGTTCTCGGGGAGACACGCAGCGTTAATCTGCATCACGCGCTCAATGTCCTCAGGTCTGAACCCCCTTACCCTGAAGCCCGCATCACTCAAATTTTATTCCCATGAAGGTGAACACTATTGCTTTTAAGGGGATCGTAACTTCGGGTCAGGGATGGTTTTTAGGAGTCCAGTACTAGTCTATTTGGATGGGCGCTCAGGGACCCTGTGTTCAGGGGGAGATGGACCCCCGGTACGTCGAGGCAGTCAGAAGAAACTTCGAAGTAGTGGAAACCTATTGGGAGCGCTCGACGCCCACGTTCATAGTGAAGACTAGGGGCACCGGGTTCAGGCAGAGCCTGTTGAAGCCCGCCTTCGAGGTGCTCTCGGACGAGCTGAGGCCCCGCGGCTATCTCCCGAGGGTTAGATGGATCGTTGACAGCTACCACGTATCCATCCTGAAGAGGGAGGAGTTCGGGGTGGAAGACTACAGGCGTAACCTGATACTCTTCGTGGCGACCGTGGCCACCGTGTTTCTCGACGGTTACATCAGGAGCAGCAACCCCGTGCTCACCGATGCGCTCATGAAGGGTACCCCCGTCTTCGTCAACGCGCTGCTGTTCACGTTCGCGATCATTACCATATTCGGCTTGCACGAGCTCGGCCACAAGTACGTGTCGATGCGGCGAGGGGTTGAGGCCAGTCTGCCCTACTTCATACCCGCCCCGCCCGGGATGGGTGGGACCCTCGGCGCCGTTATCACTCAACGTGAGCCTCCGGTGAACAGGGACGCCTTGTTCGATCTGGGGATGGGGGGGCCGCTGACGGGGTTTCTAGTGACGGTGGTCATGGGGGTAATAGGGATGCGGCTCAGCTTCGTGGTGCCTCAGCGCACAGTGGCTGAGCTGATGATGCGGTTCGCCGAGGTCAGGTTCCAGCAGATCCCCTTACCGATTATTCTGGAGTACATCGCCGACTTGGTCAAGCCGACGCCGGAGGGGTACGTCCTCATCATGCATCCCGTCGCGTTCGCCGCCTGGGTGGGATGCATATTGACCTTCATCAACCTCATCCCCGCTTGGCAGCTCGACGGCGGCCACATGATCCGGGCACTCGTCGGCCGCGAGTCGCACAAGATAATAAGCATAGCCGGTGTGCTCCTCCTCGTCATCTCGGGGTACATGATCATGGGGGTGGTGGTGGCGTTTTTCCTTATGAGGGAGGGCGCTGAGTCCATCGAGCCCCTTGACGACCTGTCCCCCCTCAGCATGTCGAGGAAGCTGGGTTTCTTCCTCTACTTACTCATAATGATGCTTACGCTCGTGGCGCTACTGCCATTCTAGGCAGAGGGTTGTGGGGCTCTATTGAAGTATCTTCATTGTGCACCCATGTGGAATCACGTAGGTACCTCTGCCCCGACGCCCGCTCAACGCCCGCTGATACGCCTCGTTGGTGGTTCTAGCCGCCTCCATGCCTAACGGCTCCACCAAGTACTGTGGCAGAGCCGAGACCAGTATGACCCTGTTGTTGCGTGTAACCTTCCTGATGATGTACAGCCCGTCCGCCCCATAGGTGTATCTTCGCTCGAACTCCGGGAGATCCATGACTCTCGCCAGATTAGTGAAGGACTCGGCCCCCAGCCCCTCACCGCATTCTCCGAGAAGCACGATGGTTCCGTTCTTCTTCGTAACTCCGGTCGCCGTCTCCAGAGCCCACGCTGTCTTGTATAGGCTGTAGTCGAACCGGTCCCCGCCGGCGCTTATCACCGTGACGTCTGAGTTCCCCTCCGCCTTGACCTCGTAGGAGCCCCCCAGCTGGGTGACGGCCTTCCCCCATGACTCCTCGAGCCCGCCCGCGAAGGCACCGATATAACCGCCTCCCGGGTCTACAGCTAGATTGAGTGCAAAGTCCACACCCGCCAGCCTCGCGGCTGCGACGGTCTCCTCCTTCACGGGGTTAAGCTCTATGACCCCGGGCATGACGCCTCCCTTGAAGTAATGCTTCCGGGCGTTCTGGATAGTCTGAAGCGAGGCTATGCCGGGAAGTATCGCGTTTTGTGCCCCCGTGAATCCGGAGTGGCTGTCAAGCCTAGTCTCCCCCACCGCTATCTTCAGCGTGGCGTCGAGGTATTCTCTGTTGACTTTGACGCTTGTCCCGCCGCCTGTACTGCCCGCGTCACCCAGATTGGAGGAGGCTTTGGTGTGGTTCACCAGCCTCACCTGCGACAGACCATCCGTCTCCCGTATCGCTCCGATTAGCCGCGTGGTCTCGCTCTCCCTCTCACCGTTACCGACTACGATGGTTATCCTGTCCCGCGGGACGATGAGCTCCACGAGGTGTTTGACTATCGATGACAACGCCTGAGAGGCTAGGCTCGGGGTCATGGAGCCGTCCACCGCGATGGCTATCCTGCAGTCTGGCTTCACCTGCTCGTTAAGGGTCGCCGCGCCGCTCGGCTCGTCCAGTGCCCGGGCTATCTCCTCCGCTACTTGCCTGGGCTCCTGTTCGATGTGGGGATCAAGTATCTCGATGAGGTTGTCCATGTCGACAGAGACGTATACCTCTGTCTCTCCGTAGGGAAGCCAACAGTCCACCAAAGCGTTTCAGAAGGATATAGTGTTATCCGAACAAGTATTTTTCCTTACGGAGTCAACACGTTCTTGTCTGTGGAGCTAGCCTTGGTGCCCGTAGCGTCTTCGCCAGAAGGCGTGGTCGGGTCCGTTGAACTCGGTTCCAGCTGCGTCTGGGTGCTGTTGAGCAGCCTCTGCCTCAACCGATCTAGGAGACTGCTGTGGCTCCGAAGCTGGTACTTGACCGACGGGCTGAGTGTAGAAGTGGTACTCGTTCTGTTCCTCCACGCCTCTAACCATGCATGAGCCCTATCCATGTCGCTGAGGGTGTTCCGAGTCTCCTCGTCCTGTATCGTGGAGACCGCCGTCTCTATGTCGTCGCTGAGCTCCTGAATCTCGTCCATGTCAACCTGCCCGGCCTGCAGCGTCTCTTTGAGCCGCTGGAGCTTCTGCTCGGTATCCGTCAACGATCCAAGGGCCTGGGTTTTATCTTGGTCTGTGATGGTGTTCTGGTACTGGTTCAGGGTCTGGCGCATCTCCTCCACCCGGCTCTCCATGTTTTCCCTGTACCTTGAAGCCAGCCTCGTCTTGACCTGCTGGGAGAGCTGCTCGATCCTCGCCCTAACTCTGTTCATTGCTTCGACTGCGGCCTTCAGCGCCCGCTGACTCCCTTCACGGTCGCCTTTGCTGTGCTTCGCCTCAGCCTCATCTATCAGGCTCCCTATGTTATCTAGGGCTCCGTCTAGAGCTGTCGTGTCGTAACCGTTATCTGCCAGCCGCTTGGACAAGTTCCTATGGTTTTCGAGGGCTTCTCTGGCTCTCCGGATCTCAGGCGATGGCCGTGTGTCTGCCTCAGGCGGCTGGGGCTCAGTCACCGCCTTGAAGGCTCTCTGGAACATGGTCTGAGCTCTCCGCGCCTCAGCCAGCGCCGCCGCGTACTGGCCGTCCTCGAAGTATCTGCGAGCCTCTTGAAGCGCCTCCTGCGCCTCACGGTAACCGTTGAGCACAGCCATGGGCACGGCTTCGCCTTCTTCCTCAAGCTCCGCCATGTAAGCCTCGAGGGCCTGCTTTGTACGGATTATACTCTGGATCATGTTCTGAAGCCTCTCCCTCTGACTCATTGACGAGACGAGAACCCTCGAGGATGACACCACGCTGTCTCCTATCCTGATCTGGACTGTGTAAACGTCAGGGGCCAAGTCCCCGGGTAATGTTACGTTCAAGCTGTACGACCCCGTCGCTGGGGCAGTGAAGTTGTAGGAGAAGGCGTCCCCGTTTGACGCTGTGAACTCCACGACCACCAAGGCCCCGGGGCTGGCTGTGCCTCTGACCGTGTACATGCCGCCGGGCCGCGCGTATACGCTCGGCTGACTGGCTGTCAGCGTGGGCTGGCTGTATGCGGGTAGGAGCGTGGACGCCGCGACTATTATCAGCATCATCGCGGTGGCTGCCTTGACTCTTTTCATCCTGTCTACCTGTATCCGTGCGGCGATATTATAGGAACCCGAAGGAATGAGGCGGAACAGGTGTTTCAAGCCACTCATCTACGGTACCTCCTGTGGATGCTCACGAGGCTCTGGCCTCCTACCTTTCTCTCCTCTATTATGTCCAGCCCCTCGAGGCGGCGCTGCATTCTCCAGGCGCTGGTCCGCGGGATGTCGAACCTCTCCCGTATCTCGTTGGAGAACAGCTCGCCCCCGGACTCCGCGATGAACCTTATTACCTCCCTGTCGTCCATCCTCAGAGTCGGGTGATCCCGGAAGATGGCGTCGAGGTCTACTTCCATTAACTTGGGCTCGGGTGGTTTGCCCGGTTTCTTGGATAGTCGAACATAGAGAACCGCCCCGAAGACGAGCACGGCCGCAGCCAGCATGTAGCTGGTGAGGCTCTGGGGCTTCACGGCGTTCAACGCCGTAATCTGGCTCTGGTAGGCATAATCGTAAGCTGACTCGTAGTCCCCGGTCTCGTAGGCGGTGTCAGCCTGGGCCAGCAGCTGCTCAGCGACGTCTACGCCCTTCGTCCTTCCCTCCGACTCTGCCTCCGAGATGGCGAGGCTCGCCGCCTCCATCAGGTCATGGGCCTGCGAGGCGTCGGCTGTGGCCTCGTCGGCGGCGTCTTTCGCCTGCGTCGCCAGCTGGATCGCTGTCGGGTAGTCAGCCAGATCGAAGGCTTCGGTGGCCTGCTGGAGGAGGTCAAGCGCCTCCGAGACTATTATCCCCCCGTCCATTATCTCCTGTATGTGCCGCTCGGCGTCGGCGATGGCCTCCTCCGCCTTGCCTCTGGCGTCGAAGACGCTGGTTATGTAGGAGACGAATATGTCTCCTGGGAGCATACTGACGTAGGGCCTGTCTTCATTTGTGCCTATCTCGACGGGTACTTCGCTCAGGTTAATTATGGTGGAGCCCTGCGGGAGCGTTATGCTGGTGGTTATGGTGGACGTCACGTTGACTGTCCAGATCGCCCCCGTCTTGCTGGTGAGGGAGGAGGTTAGGTAGGTGACCACGACGCCCGTAGACCCAAGCGTGTCGACTGATACCCCCTCGTCCGTGACCGAGGCGTCGAGGGGTAGGCCGTCCTGGTCGACGACGAGCAGGCTCTCGTACGGGAACCCCGGTAACTCAACTTCTATACGCACTAGGGACGGGTCTGTCTCTGCCTCGTAGTCGACCTGCACCACGCCGTCGTTGTAGACAAGCAGGGACAGCGACTTGGAGGCGTAGTCCTGGGCTTGGACCGCCGGTACGAGCAGCAGTGCCAGCGTCGACAGGAGCAAGGCTGCCTTTAGCTTCATGTACGCTTCCACCGGTTACCGGAAACTAGAATACTTGACCGCAAGCGGTATTAAGAGGTTATCGAACACGGAACCGTTTAAACCTCATTAGTTTTGATGTTCGAAGTAAAATTTCAGAGACAGTTGCCCATGTAACGGCGCATTGAACGCCGCAGAAACCTCTCTACGGAACCTACATGAAGATGATTAGGAAAAGAAGGTGAACCTCTCTTTCTTCGCCTTACAGATGGGACACCTCTCAGGAGGCTCACCCTCCACGGCGTAGCCACAGACGTCACAGACCCCTACCTGCCCCAGGTCAAGGTCTTTCTCGTTTTATACAGCTTCCAAAGCCCGCTCGTAGAAAGCGGCGTGGGTCTTCTCGGAGTATCTTAAGTCGGGGGAGATCGACGTCGCAGCCGCCATGGGCACGGCCTGCGCCTCAGCAATCGTTAAGACCGTCGGCCCTGACGTGAACATAGACAAGCACGAGCTCCATGAGAGAGCCGAAGATGTCAGGGAGCGTATTAAACGAGTTTAAAAGGGTGCTAGCTGAGCCTGCGCCGTGCAAGCCAGTAGACGGAGAACGCCACACCCAAGTCTAGGACCCACCACTTGTACAAGTCTAAGAAACTAACCACTCCACGGTCTCCCAGTATTATAGGGCCATCTGGTTCACCTGTAAGCTCCTCAGTCGCCTCCTCCCCTAAGCCAAACATGGGAGCTTCGTTGGTGGCGTTCAGGCTTTCTACGATGTCCCCCGGGCTCCTTTCGATGCCCGCCTCTTCGGAGCCGGCGAGCATCAACGGAGGTGGAGCCACGTATCTCTCGACCTGCCCAGGCACGGCTGAGATCAGCAGGTAACCAACCGTCACCGCAAGCACCGTATAGACCGTGACCCGGCTATTCATCGTTGTACCCTCCGTGCTCGTGTGACTTAATGCTAGAGATTAGAACAGCCGAGGAGCCTGTATCGTGGGGGTGTTCTGTATTTAGAACACTCATCTTGGGCGGTCCCTCCAGATCCGGTAGGTCTCGTACCACAGGATCGCGGTGGGCACCACGCCCATCACCAGGGTCGTTATTGCGTCCCTCGACGGGTAGAACGGTTGCTGGACGAGGTACGTGACAAGCATCGTGGTCATGAGCACCGCGTAGAAGAGGTATCTGGGCAGCATCACCCCTCCGAGGGTCACGAACTGTCGTAGAACCCCCACCTTCACCTCCTTGACGAGCTTGTAGTCGCCGTAGACGTTCTCAACCAGACCGAGGTCCATGAGCTTGTTCAGGTGGTAGCTGCTGACGCTGGGGCTGCTGAACCCTAGCTCCCTCTGCACCTCCCGGACGCCCACCGGCTCGTTGGGGTTCTTGATTATGTGCATGTAGACCAAGAGGGTCTTCCCTTTGAGCTCCGACTCTATCACCGCGTCTTCGCTTGCCAAGGCAGTTACATCCCCTGAGTTGGTATCTAATCCGTTGTTCAGTCTTTAAACGTATTCAGAAGCGCCAGCGTAGCGTGGATAGCCTCCTCCGTCCTGACGGTCTCGGTTCCTTGGCCGGGTACCGTGTTGAATATGAACCTGAAGCATTCCTCCGCCCTCTTACGCTCCCTACCTATAATCTCGTATACGCCGTCCCTGTTAGACCCGAAGGCGACGAGTGTGCGCCTGCTCTCAGCCCAATGAGAGCTTATCTTCGGTGCAACTATGTTGAACTCGTCGCCCTTCCTCGAGGTCGCGATGGTCAGGTCCCACTCGGGGCTCAGCGCTAGCTCGCACAGTTTAAACTTGCTGCCCCGGAGGTTGTATCCCCAGTACTCGCTCAGCCTGCTCTTCTTGGCTGATCTTCCCTTGAGGTTTGGCTCCTTCTCAACGACCCGTACGGTCACCCGGCTTCCTCTGCTCGGGGCCCGCCCCTTTACCTCCATGAACTTGTCCAGCCCGACGTCCACCATGTAGCCGCCGTCGATTATGTTGATGACCACCCCTTCACGGACCTCCCCTACCTCTACGTTCTCCACACGGTCCTCGAGGGGGTGGTGGGGGGTCCGCAGCGGCGGCAGCGTCCCGACGTACCTGAGCTCGGGCCGCTTCTTGAAGAGGTACTTCCTGAGGTACTGGGGCGTCTCCATGTACCCCAGTATGTACTTCATGAGGGTGCTCTCGTCAGGCTGGTCGGGGTACACGACGATCTCCTCTACCCTGTAGATTGCTGCGGCGCGTCCAACATGGCCCAGCGCCTCGGTCTTCTCCCTGAGGCGCCTGTGCTCGGAGACCATCGAGGCCGGTATGGCTATCGAAAGCCTGTTTCTTCTCCTATCCACCAAGTCTTCACCGCTCCCTGTGCTTGGACCAGCTCCTCCAGCCGGTCTTCACGAAGCTTTCCCTATGCTCCAAGTCCTCATGCACCCACTCCAGAAAACCGTCGAAGCTCCTCATATCGGCGACCTCCATGTGGCTTCCGACTCCGAGCCTGACGAGGCTCTCGACGAAGGTCTTCTCCGCCAGCTCCTGTGTCGCCCCTGTTATCTTAACCTCCTTAACCTTGTAGCCCAGCTTCATGAGGGTCTCTTTAGCCGAGGAGAAAACGTATCCCGTGCATATGTGGAGGGGCTCACCCTGCTCGATGCCTAGCTCTTCTATGCCTTCGAGTATTATCTGGGTCACGGCGCGGAGATACTCCTTGTACTTGAACTCGGGCGCCCTGAAGAACTCGAGGGGTATCTCCCCGACGTGAGACTCACCTGTCTCGACGCGCCTCATCACTATGACGACTCCTCCGATGAGGTCACCCCAGCCCGAGTCATCCACCTCGACTACCATTATGGACGATAGAAGGTGATCTATGGATAAATAGGTTGATGTGTCCACCCAGCGGACACGTTTCTCTAAAGGAGTAATTGATGGAGGTACCTGGTTCTTCGTGTACCTAGGGTTTCTTCAGGGCGTCTATCGAGTCGGTCGTGCTTGGGTCTTGCCCATACAGCATACCGAGGTACGCCGACGCAAAGTCCCCGATATACAGCGCCGAGATCATCCGGGCCAGCCTTCCCTCGCCCATCGCCTCGACCTCCACCACCCTACCGAACCTCTCCGCTACCAGCTCGTTGAACCTATCGATTTTCGTCGACGCGGCTTCCGCCTCCACCGGGTCTCTGATTATCACTGCGCACACCTTCTCCAGCAGCTCCGGGGGAGCCTCACGCGCCATGACGCTGTTGTGGAAAGCCTCCGGGAAGAACCCGGCGGAAGCCGGGCTCTTGCTGTTCTCGTTGAGCTGGGTGCTGTACCTGTAGGCCACGCCCTCAAGGAGGCTGGAACCGTAGACGTAGGGCGTGTAGCCCCTGATGCTCTCTGCCAGGGTCTTACCGGGGTTCGAGTCAGTTGGGGTCCCCGGACCCATCTCCTCGCTGAGGCTCTTGGCGACCTCGATTGCCTCCTCGACCTCGCCCCACGTCTCGTCACCGATAAGACCTAAATTCCTAGTAACCGCCGCGAGCCCGAAGAACTGGAACGCTATCGCCGCCCTCGGCTTGTAGCCCTTGGGGAACCTTAGGCGCGGGATCTTTCTCAGGGAGGCGCTCTGGCTTAGCTTACCGCCTGAACAGAAACAGATCAAGGGGCACCCAATCTCCACGGCCTGATGGTACTGGCTCAGGGTCTCTTCCGTGTCCCCTGAGTAGCTCACGGCGTAGACCAGGGTGCCCTCGTCGACCCACGCGGGTAGGCGGCTCCCACGTGAGATAAATAGGGGAGTCTTGGAGACGTCCCTAAGCCAGTCTCTGAGCAGGATGCCGCCGACGGCTGATCCGCCCATCCCGGCGACCGCTAGGGTTTTAATCTTCTTCTTCTGTATTCCGCCGAGCTCCAGCTTCTCCGCGTCTCGTATTGCCTTCCTAGCGCTTGACGGGAAACGGGTCAAGACCGACAGCATGTCGCCACCGTCGTGGCTTTTCAGGTACTCCGGGTCGTCGAGGAGATGCTTCATACCCTTAACTTGAAGAGGTAACAATAAAAGGTCAACGAGACCTCATGGGCTCGCTGCAATGACAAGGAAATAAGAAATGAGGGTTAGAGCCTCTGCCTTCTCGGGGGGTACTGTCTCCTGTACTCTCTCTCCGAGAGGTTGTTCTCCGTGTTGACCTCTTCTATGGTCACGTTCTTCTTCTCGATGTTGCCGTATTTACCGACGTTCAGCCTTAGACTGCCTCTGAACGTCCCAGCGTAGCCGTTCTCCACCTCGACGATGTCACCGACGCCGAACCTGTCGATATTCTCGTCCCACAGCGTCAGAAGAACCGTGCCCGTTTCGTCGCCCACGAGAGCCTCAGCCACCCTGTGTAGCTGCCCGTCGCTGCTGCTGGACACCTCCCTGACGTCCCCCGTTTTCAGAATCTTGGCGACCAGATTCACCCTCCTGCTGTAGGTGGTGAGGTCCCTGATCTTCGTCATGTAATCCGACAAGCTCTCTCAGAGAGATAAGAGGAATCTATGGTTTATCAGCTTTCGCTAGCCACACAGATCTTGCAGGCGAGCCACGCGTAGACCTTTATCGTGTCTAGGAAGTCCCTCACCTTCACGTGGTCCTGCTGAGTGTGGGCGAACCTCTCCTCACCGGGCCCGAATCCGATGACGGGTAACCCGAGCCGAGAGTACATGCGTCCATCGGTGGCGAAGGTCCATAGGCCACGCTCCGGCTTCCTGTAGATCTCGGATACCGCCTGAGCCGCCTCCTCTACCACCGGGTGCTTATCCGGGTCCGTGTAGAACCCTGAGAAC